>NZ_BBOC01000061.1:0-31276 GCF_001485335.1 Type-D symbiont of Plautia stali
CAGAGATGGGCGACTTCGTCGACTACCAGAGCCTTAGCCTTCAGCTCCCGTTCGATCTGATTGTGCGTCTCGATCGCCCGGAAAATCCGTGGGATGTGTTGCAGGCATGCCTGCGGGCCGGGTTACTGGAACACCCTCAGGTGGTACTGGCGGGCTTCGAAGCCTACAACGCCAGCGCCGGTCGCGTACGTGAGTTGCTGGCCGGGCCGGATGCCGGCCCCTGTTTTATTCCACCGGATAAATATGCGCAGCGCATGGCGTTACGCAAAGCCTGGCCGCGCTTCCCCCAGCCGGAGTTCCGCTTCTTCGCCTCACCGCTCAGTATTCGTGACGCGCGTGATGCGCTGCTCTATCCCTGCGTGATCAAACCGGTTGATGGTGGCGGCGGGCTGGGTATCTGGTTAGTCGAAGAACCCAGCCAGCTGGATGCCGCCGTCGCCAAGCTGGTGGAAACCATGAACTACGGCGGACGCGGCTTTAGCGGCTTTATTGTCGAGAGCTGGCTGGCGGGCGATGAATATTCGCTGCAGGGCGTGGTGGATAACGGCCATGCGGTGGCGCTGACCTGCTGTCAGAAGGTGATCGAGCACCAGATTGATGAAGAAGGCAGTATCAGCTTCTACGAATCCGGCCATGTTGCTATGGCAGCGCAACAGCTGCCTGCCGCGTTTGCCAGCCTGATGAGTTTCTGCTGCGAAACCTTTGGCTATCGCCAGGGCGCATTCCACATCGACTTCATCATGGTGAACGGTGAGCCGCACTTCCTCGAAATGGGCTTCCGCTTATCGGGCATGGGGGTGGTGAATCTGGTGGAAGAGGTTACCGGCATCAACTGGGCAGAAGTGGCGTTCCAGATTGAAGCCGGGCGCGGTTTACCCGCTTTGCACTTCCCGCCTCAGCCGCAAGCGATTGGACGTTTGCGTTTGCGCCAGCGTCTCCAGCATGACGCCGCCGAGCGCTGGATTGCACAGCATCAGCGCGGACAGCTCCTGCCGCCGCTGAATCTGCCGGTGCTGGAGGTGTCGCCCCGCTCTTCGCTGTATGCCGATCTCACCCGCCATGCCGGGATTCTCGCCACCTTTCGTCTCGCCGCCAGCAGCCGTGATGAGGTGTTGGCGGTGTTCAACCATATTCTCGCGGTGCCGACCTTAGCCACACGGAGAGATTTACTATGTGCAGAATGATTGTGGCTCACGGCCAGTTCGACGCCGCCGCGGTGCTGGATGCCGCGCGCGCCATGAGTTGTGGGGAAACCGCCACGCATGAAGGCCCGATTAAGCAGCATCCCAACGGCTGGGGCTGTTTATGGCTGGAGCAGGGGCACATTCGCACCCTGCACGGCACCGGCACCTTCGCCGATGCCTTACCGGGCATTGATGTCGATCGCCTGCGCCACTGCCGTTTTCTGGCGGTGCATGTGCGTCATGCCACGTTGAGCAAAAATCAGGGCATCGAATTCTCTCATCCGCTGTGGCGAACCAGTGGCGCCACACAGTGGCACATGATGCATAACGGTTTTTTGCCCACGGTGTATGCCCAGCTTGGCATGGCAGAATCCCGCTTCGACTCCGCCGAATACCTTGAGTACATGGTCGAACAGGCCACGCCAGCCGATTTCACCCGTGACTACCTGCGCGACAAAATGGCGCGCGTCGCACCGGGGGGCAGCGCCGCCAATGCGATTTTCGTTACGCGAGAGAAAGCCTGGGCGTGGCAGTGGCATCCTGAAGATACGCCTTATCCCAACTATTTCACGCTGCACCACCTGCATCACAACAACACCACAATTATCGCTTCTGAACCTATTCCAGCACTGGGCGCGGCGTCTGACTGGCGTCGTATGCACAACCATGAACTTTATGAATTTCCATTGGGGGAGTGATCAGCATGGCCATTTTCAATCAGATACGCGTTATCAATCCGAAGATGTTTGTCGAAAGCGCCTGGCTGGATGACATCGTCACCGCTCGTGTGCCACTGCTGGTGTTGCGCAATTTTCTCACGCCAGACGTGCGCGAAGCGGTAGTGGATGATTTGCAGCAGTGCCGCGAGCAGGTTCGCGTATCGCACTATCCCAACGGCGCGCTGACTACACTTGGCCCTTATCTGGCCAAACACACCCGCGAGCCGGAAAACTACTTCACCGAGCTGCGCGATATTCAACCTGCGTTGCCGCCATCACTGCACTGCCTGCGCGACCAGGTTTACAACTGGGTTAAGCATTCATTGCGTCTGGACAGCCTGCAAACCGCCAGCGAACCCGATCTGGGCCACTATGCCGGTTCCATCGTGCGCTTCCACGCCAACGGCGTCGCCAATCCACTGCATAACGACAATATCGTGCGCGATGCCGCTGGCAGTGGTCTGGCGGTGACGCAGATTCTGCATCAGCTGAGCTGTGTGGTCTGTTTGCAGGAGTGCAATGCGGGCGGTGAACTGCGCATCTTCAACAAGAAGTGGCAGCCGGTTGATGAACGTTTCAAAACCCAGGGCGAACTCGGCTATCAGAGCGGCGTGGTGGAGGACAGCGAAGTGTGCGAATTCTCTCCGCGCAGCGGCGATATCTATCTGTTTAACCCGGCGTTTTATCACGAGATTGATCGTGTGGAAGGCGACACGCGAATCACCATGGGCTTCTTCTTTGGCCTGACCGACAAAAAAATGAAGCACGCCATTGCCTGGAGTTAACGCCAGGCCTTCGACGAGGAAAAGAGTATGAATACCTATGAGAAAGTGATTGCCCTACTGGATGAACATCGCGCCGACTACCGCGTGGTGGTGCATGAAGCCATCGGCCAGACCGACGTGATCAGTGCGATTCGCGGTAACGATCTCCATCAAGCGGCCAAAGCGATGGTGCTGGAGGTCACCATGCCAGAGGGGGCGGAAGCACGTTACCTACTGGCAATCGTGCCGGGTGACTGCAAGATCAACTTCAAGAGTGCCGCGCGTGCCATTGGCGGCAAGAAATCCACTTTCGCCGCGCCAGAACAGGCGCAGGCACTGACAGAGTGTGCGATGGGCGCTGTCCCTCCGTTTAGTTTTGATGACCGACTGGCGTTGCGAGTTGATACGCGCCTGCGCGATGTCGGCACCTTGTGGTTTAACGCCGGAGCGCTGGAACGCTCTGTGGCGCTGAATGTGAATGATTTCTTTGGTGTTGTTGGTGATGACTGTTGTGCAGACATCGCCACTCCGGTGACGGCGACCGCCTGAAGCGGCTGTAAGGAACCTGTATGTCAGTAAAAGATATGATGTTAGCGCTGTGTGTGGTGGTGGCATGGGGGGTGAATTTTGTGGTGATCAAGCTGGGTCTGCACGATATGCCACCGTTCTTGCTGGCGGGGCTGCGCTTTGCACTGGTGGCCTTCCCGGCGATCTTCTTTGTGAAGCGGCCGCAGATCCCGCTGCGCTGGCTGGTGGTGTACGGCATGACCATCAGCTTTGGTCAGTTCGCTTTCCTGTTCCTCGCCATTAAACTCGGCATGCCTGCGGGCCTGGCCTCACTGGTGTTGCAAGCGCAAGCGTTCTTTACTCTGCTGCTTGGGGCGCTGTTTCTGGCAGAAAAGCTGCGCTGGAACCATATCGCCGGCATTTTCGTGGCGACACTCGGCATGTTTATGCTGGCAACCGCAGGCATGGAGGGGCAAACCACGGCGGGTATCACGCTGACCACCATGATGCTGACCTTAGCGGCGGCGCTCTCCTGGGGTTTGGGCAATATCACCAACAAAATCATTTTGCGTAATCGCAATGTACCGGTGATGTCTCTGGTGGTATGGAGTGCGCTGGTGCCGGTGGTGCCCTTTTTCGCCTGCTCCTGGTGGTTTGATGGAGAAGCGGAGATCGTCACCAGCCTGCTCAACATCTCATTGCAGACGGTGCTGGCGCTGATTTATCTCGCTTTTGTGGCCACCATTGTCGGTTATGCGATTTGGGGTAACCTGCTCAGTCGTTATGAAACCTGGCGTGTTGCACCACTTTCACTGCTGGTGCCAGTGGTGGGCATTCTCAGTGCGGCGTTGGTGCTCGACGAAACCCTCTCCCCGCAGGAGATCATCGGGGCATTAGTGATTATTCTCGGCCTGCTGGTGAACGTATTTGGCGGGATGGTAAGTCAGCGATTATGGGTGCGGACCTGACGGAAAACATATGGGCGGCCTGAGGGCCGCCCTTCGCGTTATTGGTGATTAATTCAGGATTTCAATCCGACGCGGTTTCGCCTCTTCCGGAACGATGCGTTCCAGATCGATGCTTAACAGACCCAATTCGAGGCGCGCATCGCGCACTACAATGTGGTCTGCCAGCTGGAATTTACGCTCAAAGTTACGCTCAGCGATGCCCTGATACAGGTACTTACGTTCCTGTTGCTCTTCTGCATGTGCCCCGCGGATCACCAGCACATTATCGTGCGCCGTGATGTCCAGTTCACTCTGAGCAAAGCCCGCGACGGCAATGGTGATGCGGTAGTGGTTTTCATCCACCAGTTCGACATTATACGGAGGATAGCCACCATTGGCCTGGTTTTGATTGGACTCAAGCAGGCTAAACAAACGGTCGAAACCAATAGCCGAACGATAAAGCGGAGAGAGATCAAAGTTACGCATAAAAAGACTCCTGAAAATCAGCAAGTTTTGGCAACCTTCCACCATGGACAGGTTGTGCGGCCTGCGGCTGTCCCTATCGGCGACAGCAGCACGACCGTAGTGTAAAAATGGGTGCGCTGAGGGAGCTTTCAAGGGGCATCGGTATTTTTTTGCAGCAATTCTGTCGAAATAGCATACACTCAGGAGTTCTTCCCTTGTCTGACACGACATCGCCATAGAGCCATGCTGTCAACAAGAGACACACTCCAGCCAGAGACCTGGCTGTAGGGATGATGATGATGAAAATGATGAAATGCTTTCCACTGACAGGCTTGCTGGTCTGCGGTGTTTTGACTACCTCAGGTTGCTCCAGCGTCATGTCTCACACGGGCGCCAGTCAGGGCTATTATCCCGGCACACGTGCCAGTGCGGACTTAATTGCCGATGACAATACCAGTTGGGTGATCAAGCCACTGGCCGCCATCGATCTGCCCTTCTCCGCCGTGCTGGATACCGTCCTTTTGCCGTGGGATTACTTCCGCACTGACCATGATTCAGCGCATGAGCGTGTGCTGCAGAGTGAAAAAATGGCTGGCACCGAGGCCAGCCTGGCGACGGCAGCGTCTATGCCGCCGGCATCGCACTGACGCAGAACAGCTGTCGCCAGCCTTCAACTTCTCGCATATACGCGATCTGCTTCCCATCGGGTGACCAGACCACAGCATCACCTGATGGCGGCCGCGCGCTGCGTGCGGTTAAGCGTGTGCATTGACCTGTCGCCACTTCACAACGCATGACGCTGTTATCACAGATAAAGGTGATAGCTTCACCAAAGGGTTGCCAGCTAAAAGCAGACTGAATGCTGCTGCTCATCTGCGTGATTTGGCGCGGTGTGCCGCCATTGGGTGACACACTCCACAGCTGCACAACGCCCGCATCGTCCGCCAGCAAGAAGGCAATCGCACTGCCATCGGGAGCCGCACGCAGCCAGTGGCGCGGCTGTAATGCCAGCCCTTTGCTGTGAGTGATGCGCCGTTGCTGCACCCCCGCCGGTGGCGCAGGTAGCGTGTCTGCGGTGCCCTGCAACGGCGCCGAGCCTGCTTTGGCGTAATCGCCTGACGCCTCTGGCAGATCCACCACAAACACTTCTGGCACTTTGTCGCCATTAGCGGCACGCGTATCGCCAATAAAGGCCAGCGCCCAGCGCTGCCAACTGCCATCCGCTTTCTGATAACCGCGATCGCCAATCCAGCACTCTTCATAAGCACGATCGATGTGATCGCTGCCCGGCTGCGGATCGCGCGTGGTCTGGCTCACCAGCACGCAGTAATGGCTACCATCATATTCACGTGGGTGCTGTTTGGGTGGGCATACCGGATGCAGCGGCACGGCAACGCCCACGTTGCGCAGGTCTTCACGCGCATCTTTCTCATGCATCACGTGATCGTTGTAAGTGAAGCTGAGGCGCGATCCATCAGGGCTAAACACATGAACATGGGAACCGCCGCGCAAAGCGCCTGGCGTGAAGGGTGCGGTGATATCGCAGGCATCGAGATTTTCGGCATTGCCCTGCTGCACTATGACGCCCCGGCGATGATGGAAATCGTAGTGCCAGTGCGCATCGGGATGTTCAGGGCCATGGATACAGACATAGCGCGGTGGCATATCCGGACTGACCGTCACCACACCGACGTGCGCCCCATCCCGTGCCTGATACAGTACTTCTACCGCGCCATTCACTACGTTGACGCGCTCGATGGTTAAGCTGGTAAATGATGCACCGGAAGGCCGTACGTCAAAGGCCAGCCACTGGCTGTCGGCAGTCCAGACGTTGATATTGGTGAGCTGATGATGACGCTGTGCAAAGGTGAGTTGTTTTTCTGACATGAGGCAACCTTACATCCAACTGTTGCCGAACAAAGTACGCGAATATGGGATGAGGTGCAGCAATTTTGCCATGGGTGTCGCGGCTTAACCAGGTCGCCATCAATGGCGACCCTACAAGGATGGATACGGTTTTTCGTAGGGTGCGCATTGATGCGCACCGGCATATATGGCAACCCGACGAAGAACCTGTGCAGTTGGAAATCAACCCACGCGCTTCACATCCCCCACCAGCAGGATGTACGACAGCGCACCGATCAAGGCGACAGCTGAGATATACACCAGCGCAGGCGCAAAGCCGTAATCCTGCGCCAGATAACCCACCACCAACGGCACCGTAATGCCGCCCAATCCGCCGATAAAGTTGAACATCCCCCCGGTTAACCCAATCAGCCTTACCGGAGCGAGCGAAGACACCAGCGACCAGGTGATGGAGGCAAAGCCGTTACCGAAGAAGGCGATCGCCATCAGCGTCATAATCCATACCGGATCGTTGGTGTAGTTCGCACCCATGATGCAGGTGGAGATCAGCAATCCGCAGATGATCGGGGTTTTACGTGCAAAGCCGAGTGAACGTCCACTGCGCACCAGCCGGTCCGCCACGATGCCAGACAGAATCACACCGACAAAGGCAGCCAGAAACGGCACGGTGGTCATAAAGCCGGCTGTCAGGGCAGAAATGTGTTTTTCCTGCGTCAGGTAGTTCGGGAACCAGGTCAGGAAGAACCACAGCGTGGAGGTCACGGCGAACTGGCCGAGGTACACACCACACAGCTTACGGTGAAACACCAGTTTCCAGTCAGCGGCAGTCAGTTTGGTGCGCGTTTTTTTCGCTGCGGGCGCATCGCCATCCACCATCGCCCCACCTTCACGGATGTAATCCATTTCAGCCTGGTTGATGCCTTTACTTTGACTGGGTGCCTGATACACCTTGATCCACACCAGTGACCAGATAATGCCGATACCACCCGTGATAATGAATACCCAGTGCCAGCTCAGCAACTCCTGAATCCAGATCAGCAACGGCGTCAAAAACGCGAGGCCGACAAACTGCCCTGAGGTGTAAAAACCGACTGCCGATGCACGCTCCTGCTCCGGGAACCAGCTGGTGACCAGACGGTTATTAGTCGGAAAAGCCGGGGCCTCAAATACGCCGGTAATGGCACGTAATCCAATCAGCGATAATAATCCGCTGGCAAAGCCCTGGAATAAGGTCGCCACAGACCAACCGAAAATGGCAATAAAATAGGTCAAGCGTGAACCCACGCGATCGAGGAACCAACCGCCGGGAATCTGGCACAAGGTATATAACCAGGCAAAGGCAGAAAACACATAACCCATTTCCGCTTTGCTGATGCCGAATTCTTCCTGAATATGCGCTGAGGCAACGGCTAAATTGGCACGATCGACATAGCAAATCACCACCGTAATAAAAATCATCAGCAACGTAATATAGCGACGCCGCGTCGGTTTAGCCTGAACAGCAGAGAGATCCATGGTGTTTCTCCGTTAGTGTCGCGGCGCAATGTATTGCGCATCCTTGCAAGATGCGCGACAAACCGCGCCGCTACGGGTATAGGGGTAAGTAAAACCGCGTTAGCGGTTAATGTTGGGTGCCATAAAAAAGGGTGAGCAAAGCCCTATGCCTTATTTCAATGGCATATCTTTATCTACGAGATTTTATAAATTCTTATACTCTAAATAATTCAACCTTCAGCATTAAGCATGACGGATATTACCATTCAGCCACCGATCCATCTGGGAAACGCCATAATGGGTTACGCCAGTCCGGCGCATTTTTACTGCGTTCAATCACCAGTTCTTCATTAATTTCCACGCCGAGGCCCGGTTTATTCAGAGGATAGAAGTGGCCATCGTCCATTTTGAAGTCATCTTTATTGATAACGTAATCCAGCAATTCAGCACCCTGATTATAGTGAATGCCCATGCTCTGCTCCTGGAACACCGCATTACGAGACACGAAATCCACATGCAGGCAGGCAGCCAGCGCGATCGGACCTAATGGGCAGTGCGGAGCCAGCGCGACATCGTAGGATTCGGCCATCGCGGCAATCTTGTAGCACTCGGTAATACCACCGGCATGCGACAGATCCGGTTGCAGGATCGCCAGGCCACCCGCTTCCAGCACGCGTTTAAACTCGAAGCGCGAGAACATACGTTCGCCCGCCGCGATCGGGATATGGGTTTGCGCCGCCAGACGCGGATAATATTCCGCTTGTTCCGCCAGCACCGGCTCTTCAATAAACAGCGGGCGATAAGGTTCCAGCTCTTTGATCAGCACTTTCGCCATCGGCGCACTGACACGTCCGTGGAAATCGAGACCGAATTCAATCTGGTTACCGAAGGCTTCGCGGATCTGCGCCACGGTGTTCACTGCGGCATCGACTTTGCGTGAGTTATCGATGATGCCCATCTCTTCACAGCCATTGAGTTTGAAGGTGTCGAAGCCGATGGAACGCAGCTTTTTGATACCGTCCACCACCTCTTCAGGTCGATCGCCCCCTACCCAGCTGTAAGCTTTGATGCTGTCACGCACCAGACCGCCCAGCAGCTGATACACCGGCACACCCAGCGCTTTGCCTTTGATATCCCACAATGCCTGATCGATCCCGGCGATAGCACTCATCAGAATCGGGCCGCCGCGATAGAAGCCACCACGATACATCACCTGCCATAAATCGTTGATGCGCGCCGGGTCTTGCCCAATCAAATATTCCGACAGTTCATGCACCGCCGCTTCCACACTGCGTGCGCGCCCTTCAATCACTGGCTCGCCCCAACCGACAATGCCTTCATCGGTTTCAATTTTCAGGAACATCCAGCGCGGCGGCAGCCGATAGGTGGTCAGTTTGGTAATTTTCATTTAACAGCGTCCTTATATGCAGCAATAAATGCGCGAGCCTGCTCCACAGTGCGCGACAACGGTTGGCCCGCGCGATAGAGATCGCTGCCTAACCCTGCGCCAATGCACCCTGCGGCGATAAATTCATGTAGGTTTTCCGGCGTCACGCCGCCCACGGCAAACACCGGCACCTCTGGCGGCAGCACTGCTTTTAACGCCTTGATGTAAGCGGGGCCAAAGGCCGACGACGGGAAGATTTTCAGCGCCTGCGCACCGGCTTGCAGTGCCGCGAAAGCTTCGGTGGCAGTGGCACAACCGGCGGCCACCGTCATGCCTTTGGCGACGGCCTGGCGGATCACCGCCGCATCGGTATTGGGTGTCACCACCAGCTTGCTGTTCAGCGTGCTCAGAACATCGACCTGCGCCGGACTCAGCACTGTTCCGGCACCAATCAGCGCTTTATCACCAAAGGCCTGCACCATCGCGCCGATACTTTTTTCCCATTGCGGGGAATTGAGCGGGATTTCGATGGCGTCGAATCCGGCTTCAATCAGCGCCCCCACATGGGCTTCTGCTTCATCCGGGGTGATGCCACGCAGAATGGCGATCAACGGTAATTTAGTTTGCCAGGTCATCTGCAATACTCCTTATTCCATGCTGGAACGCGCGGTCGCCTTCCAGGGTGACTGAATCCACGCCGATAAACTGCAGCGCCTGTTGATATCGCTGCGCCAGTCCACTGCTGGCAATAATGATGACCGGTTGGCTGCTGGCTGCTTTCTGCGTCATCAACGCCACTTCGTGACCAATCAGCAATCCGGATAAAAAGTCGCTGATATGGCGACGATCGCGCGCGCCCAGCACATGAGATGCACGCAACTCAAACAGTCTGGCGAGAATCGATGCGTCGTGACTGCCCACCTGCAACCCTTCATTGAAGGCGGCTGGGCATGCTTCCTGCTCAGGTAAACCGGCACCTATCAGTGACTGTTTCAACAACAAATGGTGCAGCTCACCCGTCATGACGGTGCGAAAATCATGCACGCCGTTTTGCTCGACCTCGACCCATTTGGCGTGCGTGCCTGGCATCACATAGCGTTGCGCAGGTTGCAGCGCCATTGCGCCCAACAGTTGCGTCTCTTCGCCGCGCATGACGTTGTAGTTGTCATCACGTTCGACGCTCAATCCCGGCACGATCCACGCTTTATCTTCGACGCGCGTCAGGCGGCTGCTCAGTTGATCCAGCGCTACTGGACAAGCCAGATAAGGAACGGAAAGCCATCCGGCATTACTGCCAACCATCCCAGCCATCACCACCGGCACATCTTTGACGGGCCAACCGTCGGTAATCTGGGCAAAGACTTCAGCCGGTGTGCGTCCGCCAAGGCGTGTCACACCCGCTTCCGAGCGACGTTCATCCACACAGGTACCTTGCTGATAATGCCAGGCGCGCAGGTTGGTTGAACCCCAGTCAATCGCGATATAGCTGCTCACAAAATCTCCTTGAGTCGAGCCGTGGAGCTGGCGATCATCGCTTTTGCCGCTTGCTCCGCTGCATCACCATCCTGATGTCGGATGGCATCAAATAGCGCTTTATGTTCGGCCAGGGTACGCGGCATGTTGCCGGCATCCGCCATGTAGGTTTTCGCAAACACCGCTTTCTGTAACTGGCTGATCGCTACGTTAAGCTGCTGCAATACCGGATTGTGCACCGAAGCCAGCACCGCTTCGTGGTAACGGATATCCGCCTCGTTAAAAGCTTCTCGATCGAGGTGATGGGCAACCATATCGTTGTAGGCCTGCTCAATCGCCGCCAAATCGGTTGAGGTGGCGCGTTCCGCCGACCAGCGCGCAATCTGTGGCTCCACCAGCACACGCACTTCACTCATGGCGGCAATCAGACGCGGGTCCTGATCGTGCGCCAGTGCCCATTGCAGTACATCGCTATCAAGGTAATTCCACTGATTACGCGGGGTAACAAAGGCGCCGCGATAGCGTTTCATCTCCATTAACCGCTTGGCCATCAGCGAGCGAAACACCTCGCGAATAATGTTGCGTGAGGTGCCAAAGCGCTCACACAACTCCGCTTCAGCAGGCAACGCGGCCCCCGGCACAAACTTCCCTGCGACAATCTCTTCACCCAGCGTCAGGATGATGCGCTCGGTTTTACTTAATTGTTCTTGCGTCATGATGTTCCATTCAATGAAAGGTGGTAGCCCATCAGATTACTGCTTTCGCGGTGTGAAACCTAACAAACGCCTGGGTCTGTGACGCAGATTGTAGTACTAACAACTAAAGTTGTACTACAATCTGGATCACAAAACAGACAATCCAAGCGCATGAATGAGCACGCGATCGTTGTAGGGTTGCCCTTTATGGCGACCAGGAGCGAAGGAAGGTTCAATCAGAAGTGCGGACAGCAACACGCCGTCCGCAAAGGAAAGGATTACAGCACTAACTCTTCAATGGCGTGCGCTACGCCATCTTCCATATTGGTTTTGGTGACAAACTGCGCGATATTTTTAACCGAATCAATGGCATTACCCATCGCCACACCGGTTCCGGCATATTCGATCATCGCCAGGTCATTCTCCTGATCGCCAATCGCCATCACTTCCGACTGCTGCAGGCCCAGTTTGTCCGCCAGCATTTTCACGCCATAGCCTTTGTTAACCAGCGGGTTGAGGATTTCCAGGTAGTAAGGCGCGCTTTTCAGAATGGTGTAGCTGTCACGGGCACGCGACGGCAGACCCGCAATCGCTTTATCCAGCAAATGTGGCTTGTCGATCATCATCAGTTTCGGGAAACGCGTGGCCGGGTCCATCTCTTCTACCGCGCGGTAACGAACCGGGATACCGGTCAGGCTGGCTTCATGGATGGTGTATTCGCTGATGTCTTTGTTCGGCGTATAAAGGAAGGATTTATCGAATGCCTGGAAATGCACGCCGAGGTCACGCGCCAGCTGTTCCAGGTAGAGGAAGTCATCGAAACTTAACGTCTTTTCCGCGACCACGTCGCCGTTATCCGCACTGTGCACCAGCGCACCGTTGTTGCTGATGCAATACTGGCCGGGCTGCTGCATATCAAGTTCCATCAGATAGCGCTCGACGCCAACAAATGGGCGACCGGTCGCCAGCACAATGGACACCCCTTTATCACGCGCGCGGCTAATCGCTGATTTCACTGCTGCCGTGACCTCGTGCTGCGGGTTGAGCAGCGTGCCGTCCATATCGATCGCAATCAATTTTATCGCCATAACATCCTCGGTTAAGTCAGAGTTTGTTTAATGCTAGCGCGATTCAGCTCACATTGACCAGTTAATCGACAGAGGACGGCACTGAACATATGTTAAGACGCTTCCAGTTAAACAGTTTGGCGTTTTACAAAAAGTTGTTGGCTTGACTATATAAGCTATTGCTTATAAATTTGTATAAGCAATCACTTATATGGAGATTGCATCATGTGGCAGGTCGAGTTAGCAGACCCGTTTAAGGAATGGTTGCTTCAGCAGGAAGACAGCTTAAAAAAACGCATCGCGGCAGCATTATTGAACCTTCAGCATTATGGTCCAATGTTCCACGCCCCTATGCCGATACCGTCACCGGTTCGCGCTATCACAATATGAAAGAACTAAGGGTGCAATTTGCAGGACACCCTATCCGTGTGTTTTATGTATTTGATATGCATCGTAAAGCCATCGTGTTGTGTGCGGGTGATAAAACAGGCGACAAACAATTTTATTCGCGCATGATTTCATTCGCCGATGAAATTTTCACCCGTCATTTGGACAATCTGGAAGGTAAAAATGACTGAATTAAATGATTTCTTGAAGGATGAATTCTCGGCCTCTGAACGCGCTGACATCCAGCAAATGGCAGATGAACTGATCCTCGAAACCGGGTTGCAGCTGTTACGTGAGGAGCTTGAACTCTCTCAAAAGACAGTTGCTGAAGCGATGGGAGTGAAGCAACCCCGTATCACGCAGATTGAACAAGGTGGCGCTGATCAACGCCTAATCACCATCAAGCGTTACATTGAGGCGATGGGTGGCAAACTTAGCTTACTGATTGAAATGCCAGATGGGTCTGTGGGTAGGACGATTCGGGTATAAACAGAACGAATAAAAAACCCTTCCCGATTAGGAAGGGTTGAGTCACATCAGATATCGATATTGGCCGCTTTCAGCGCATTCTCTTCGATGAAGGCGCGGCGCGGTTCGACCGCATCGCCCATCAGCGTGGTGAACAGCTGGTCGGCAGCGATGGCGTCTTTAATGGTGACGCGCAGCATGCGGCGGCTGTCAGGGTCCATGGTGGTTTCCCACAGCTGCTCTGGGTTCATCTCGCCCAGACCTTTATAGCGCTGTACTGACAGACCACGGCGCGACTCTTTCACCAGCCACTCAATCGCCTGCTCGAAGCTGGTGACTGGCTGACGGCGATCGCCACGTTCAATAAACGCATCTTCTTCGATCAGGCCGCGCAGTTGCTCGCCCAGACCACAGATTTTGCGGTATTCCGGCCCATCAATGAACTCGCTGTCCATGGGGTAATCCGTATCCACGCCGTGGGTGCGCACACGCAGTACCGGCTCGAACAGGTTCTGCTCGCGGTTAGCACGCACGTGGGCCATATAGCTGCTGCCATGTGCTTCGCGTTCAGTCAGGTAAGCAACTAAACCATCAATCCAGCTTTTAACGGCGGCTTCATCACTGAGGTCGCTCAAGGTTGGATGATAGATCAGGCCGCGCAGCATCGCCGATGGGAAACGGCGCTCCATGCGTTTAATCATGCGCTGGGTGCTGTTGAAATCACCCACCAGGTTTTCCAGCGGCTGGCCGCCCAGTGCCGGTGCGCTGGCGTTGGTGTGCAGCGTTGCACCGTCCAGTGCGATAGCGATCTGGTACTGGTCCATCGCTTCATCATCTTTAATGTACTGTTCTTGCTTGCCTTTCTTCACTTTATACAGTGGAGGCTGAGCAATGTAGACATGACCACGCTCGACAATTTCCGGCATCTGACGATAGAAGAAGGTCAACAGCAGCGTACGGATGTGCGAGCCATCGACGTCCGCATCGGTCATGATGATGATGCTGTGATAACGCAATTTGTCCGGGTTGTATTCGTCACGACCGATACCACAACCGAGTGCGGTGATCAGGGTCGCCACTTCCTGTGAAGAGAGCATCTTGTCGAAACGCGCTTTCTCCACGTTCAGGATTTTACCCTTAAGCGGAAGGATGGCCTGGTTCTTACGGTTACGTCCCTGCTTCGCAGAGCCGCCCGCTGAGTCCCCTTCCACTAAGTAGATTTCAGACAGTGCAGGGTCGCGTTCCTGGCAATCAGCCAGTTTGCCTGGCAGACCTGCCAGATCCAGCGCGCCTTTACGACGTGTCATTTCACGCGCACGGCGTGCCGCTTCACGCGCACGTGCGGCATCGATAATTTTGCCGACCACGATTTTAGCGTCTGATGGGTTCTCCAGCAGGTATTCGCTCAACAGTTCGTTCATCTGCTGTTCAACTGCAGATTTCACTTCAGAAGAAACCAGCTTGTCTTTGGTCTGTGAGGAGAACTTCGGATCTGGCACTTTCACCGATACCACAGCAATCAGGCCTTCACGCGCGTCATCACCGGTCGCGCTGACTTTGGCTTTTTTGCTGTAGCCTTCTTTATCCATGTAAGCATTCAGTGTACGCGTCATCGCAGCACGGAAACCGGCCAGGTGCGTACCGCCATCACGCTGTGGAATGTTGTTGGTGAAGCAGTAGATGTTCTCCTGGAAGCCATCATTCCACTGCAACGCCACTTCCACGCCAATGCCATCTTTCTCGTTAGAGAAATAGAACACAGTGGGGTGAATCGGGGTTTTGTTCTTGTTGAGATACTCAACGAATGCCTTGATACCCCCTTCGTAATGGAAGTGGTCAGCCTTGCCGTCACGCTTGTCTTCCAGACGAATTGAGACGCCAGAGTTCAGGAACGACAGTTCGCGCAGGCGTTTCGCCAGGATGTCGTACTCAAACTCCACCACGTTGGTGAAGGTTTCGTAGCTCGGCCAGAAGCGCACACGGGTACCGGTTGCGTCAGTATCACCGGATACGGCCAGCGGTGCCTGCGGCACGCCGTGCTGATAAATTTGCTGATGCACTTTGCCTTCGCGACGGATGGTCAGCTCCAGCTTCTGGGACAGGGCGTTGACCACTGAGACGCCGACGCCGTGCAGACCACCAGATACTTTGTACGAGTTGTCGTCGAACTTACCGCCGGCGTGCAGGACGGTCATGATCACTTCCGCCGCAGACACACCCTCTTCCGGGTGAATGCCTGTCGGAATACCGCGGCCATCATCCTGAACAGACACGGAATTATCTGCATGGATGGTGACAACGATGTCACTACAGTGACCGGCGAGCGCTTCGTCGATTGCGTTATCCACGACCTCGAATACCATGTGATGCAGACCGGTGCCGTCATCCGTATCGCCGATGTACATGCCCGGGCGTTTGCGTACCGCATCAAGCCCTTTAAGAACTTTGATACTTGAGGAGTCATAAGAATTCGACATCAACGTTTCTCGCTCATTTAATCTTCAGGTTGAACCGCTATTTTACCCTGTTCCACGCGGAACATCTTGCCCTTTTCGTCACTCATGTCGATTACATGTTCGACACCAATGGCACTGACAAATACCTGAGCCTGCGTGGCTTTCAGGCGCTCGGCCAGCAAACGACGACGGGTGTCATCCAGCTCCGAGGCAAAGTCATCAATCAGGTACAAACAACGACGTCCGCTGCTGCGCGTCAGATATTCCCCCTGCGCCAGGCGCAGTGCACACATCAGCAGCTTTAATTGACCGCGTGAGAGTAAATCTTCCACCGGCGTGCCCTCTGCACGAATGCGAAAATCCGCTTTGTGCGGGCCGCTGGCGGTATAGGTGAGCGCACGATCGCGCTCGAAATTGCGTTCCAGGAGTTCGGCGTAATCGCTCTCTTTATCCCAGCCGCGCTGGAACGAAAACGACAGCTCAAACTCCGGTAAAAACTGACCACAGGTGGCGATGATCTCTTTAGCGATCGCCGCACTGTATTCGGCGCGCCATTGGCTGATTTGCTCGGCCAATGGCACTAATTCTTGATCCCACGGGCGAATCTGGCTGTAGCGAGAGACCTGACGCAGCGCCGCATTGCGCTGTTTCATCAAGCGTCGCAAGTTGTTCCACGCATTGAAAAAACCGGGTGCAGAGTGGAAGCAGCCCCAGTCAATGTAGGCTCTACGGTATTTGGGGCCGCCGTTGAGCAAAGTAAACCCTTCCGGTGTGATCAACTGCATCGGCAGTAACTGCGCCAGTTCAGCGACTTTGTGGCCATCACTGCCGTCGATACGCACCTTGCTATCGCCGGCACGATTTTTGGTCAGCCCCACCGCCAACTCACGCTCACTGCCTTCGATACGACCATGCAGGACAAACGCATCCTGATCGTGACGAATCACGCGTCCGGCCTGCAAACTGCGAAACGCACGACCGTGCCCAAGGGTGTAGATCGCCTCCAGCACGCTGGTTTTTCCACTGCCGTTAGCGCCCACGAGAAAATTAAAGCCCGGCGCCAACGTCAGATCGGCCTGCTCAATATTACGGAAATCTTTAATCAGGAGGCGGGTTAAAGCCATGAACGAGTCCAACTGCACATTGAGAAGTGGTTTTTCACCTGACCCTGCAATCGAGGGCGTTAACGGCGAAGCTAGTTTGCGCACGGCCAGCGCGCAGGCCCTGGGAGCATACTGAAGTATGTGACCAGGGACGAGCACTGCCCGGGGGCAAAATAGCGAGTAAGTTAGCCCGTTTTAAGATCACAAGCGCATAGGCATAACGACGTATGCCGCCGCTGGGCTGGCGACATCTTCAATCTGCACGCTCGAAACCCCATCCGTCAGCAGCAAACGCACGTTCTCGCACTTCAATGCATTCAGCACATCCAGTACGTAACTCACGTTAAAACCAATCTCCAGCTCGGTGCCACTGTACGACACATCCAGCATCTCTTCCGCTTCTTCCTGTTCAGGGTTATTCGCGGTAATTTTGAGTTGATTTTCGGTGATATAGATGCGAACACCGCGGAATTTCTCATTGGAGAGAATCGCTGCACGGGCAAATGCTTGCTTCAACAGATCGCAGCCCGCTTCCAGCACTTTGTCCGGGTTCTTCGGCAATACGCGGCGATAATCCGGGAAACGACCATCTACCAGCTTGGACGTGAAGATAAAGTCACCCACGTGCGCACGAATGTTGCTGCTACCAATCTGCACTTGCAGTGGGGTTTCGCCACCGTCCAGCAAACGCACCAGCTCAATCACCCCTTTACGCGGGACGATAACCGAATGGTTCGGCAGCGCCTGACCAATCGGCATCGAACATACCGCCAGACGGTGTCCATCAGTGGCGACCGTGCGCAGCTCTTCACCTTCGGTTTCAAACAGCATGCCGTTGAGGTAGTAACGCACATCCTGATGCGCCATCGAGAACTGAGTGGCTTCGATCAAACGTTTCAACGTCGCCTGCGGTAAGGTGAATTCCACCTCACTCTGCCAGTCATCCAGATTCGGGAAGTCACTGGCGGGCAGCGTCGATAAAGAGAAACGGCTGCGGCCAGAACGTACCAGCATTCTGTCACCTTCCAGCGTCAGGCTGATTTCAGCCCCTTCCGGCAAACCGCGGCAAATATCGAGGAATTTACGCGCCGGCACCGTAGTGGCGCCTGGCTCGTGGGGCTGCGTCAGGGCAACGCGAGCCACCATCTCCATTTCCAAATCGGTGCCGGTCAGACGCAGTACGCCTTCACTCACCTGCAACAGTAAATTTCCGAGGATCGGTAAGGTCGGGCGTCCACCCAGTGGGCCGCTAACCTGTTGCAGTGGTTTCAGCAACTGCTCACGTTCTACAATAAATTTCATATGCGTCAGGAAGATAGTGTTCGAATTAGGTTAGAGAAATCTTCTTTGATGTCGTGGCTCTCTTCACGCAACTGCTCGATTTTACGGCAGGCGTGGAGCACGGTGGTATGGTCACGCCCACCAAACGCATCACCAATTTCCGGCAGGCTATGGTTAGTCAGCTCTTTCGCCATTGCCATCGCCATCTGACGCGGACGTGCCACCGAGCGCGAACGGCGCTTCGACAGTAAATCCGCCACTTTAATTTTGTAGTACTCGGCCACCGTCTTCTGAATGTTGTCGATGGTGACCAGCTTTTCCTGCAGCGCTAATAAATCGCGCAGCGCTTCGCGGACGAAATCGATGGTAATCGCGCGGCCAGTAAAATTGGCATTGGCGATGACGCGGTTCAGCGCCCCTTCTAACTCACGCACATTCGAACGCAGACGCTTAGCAATAAAGAAGGCGACTTCACCTGGCAGGCGAATATCATTTTCGTCCGCTTTCTTCATCAGGATCGCGACGCGTGTTTCCAGTTCGGGAGGCTCGATCGCGACGGTCAATCCCCAGCCAAAGCGCGATTTCAGACGATCTTCTACGCCGTTGATCTCTTTAGGATAGCGATCCGACGTCAGAATGATCTGTTGATTACCCTCCAACAGCGCATTGAAGGTATGGAAAAACTCTTCCTGCGAGCGCTCTTTGTTGGCAAAGAACTGGATGTCATCGATCAGCAACGCATCAACAGAGCGGTAATAACGCTTAAACTCTTCGATCGCGTTATTTTGCAGTGCTTTAACCATGTCCTGCACAAAACGCTCAGAGTGCATGTAAACCACTTTGGCATTGGGCTTGCGCGCAATAATGCCATTACCAACCGCATGCAAAAGGTGGGTTTTACCTAAACCAGTGCCGCCATAAAGGAAAAGCGGGTTGTAAGCGCCGCCTGGGTTATCCGCCACCTGACGTGCCGCCGCGCGCGCCAGTTGGTTAGATTTACCTTCAACGAAATTGTCGAAGTTATGGCGGTTATTCACATTAGAACGGTAGGTGACATCCGCTGGCGCAGGCACGGAATCCCAGCTTGGGCGCAGAATTTGCGCCGGAGCAGGACGGCTTTCAACGGGTGCCGGGGTGCTGTAAGTCGCCATCGCGGGCTGGCTGGCTGCCACCTGAGCAGCCGGGCGTGTGCCCACTTCAAAACGCAGCAACGGCACATTCGCACCGCAGAATTCATTCAGCAGCCCATTGATACTATTGAGATATTTATCCCGAACCCAGTCGAGTACAAACCGATTTGGTGCATACAAGGTCAGCGTATTGTCGTTTAATTCAGCCTGCAGCGGACGAATCCACATGCTGAATTCGGTGGCAGGAAGCTCATCCTGCAAACGGGCAAGACACTGTTGCCAAAGCGTAAGTGACACGGCGGACTCCACTCGTACAAAATCGATAAGAATTTCAGGCGCTAATAATAGAAACTGTCTTTTTTGACACAGGCGATCAGAAAGCGCCTGCGACCGCTATCCGCGGTAGTCATCCCCGACGATCGCATTTGAGGATCGTCAGCGGAAGGGCGGATCATAGCGTAAAGCGACACAGAGATCTTCCCTTTCTACACAGTTTTGATCCAATTTATCCACAGGCTACAGAAGCGCTAATGAGTTTACGCTTTCTGCGGAAAAAACGAGCGGGGATCTGGCTGAAAGCTGCAATTTTTCTGGTCGCCTCTCGTTTCCGCGCAATAAATCTGCAAATTGATCGCAAGAAGATCCTGCGCGATCCTTGCGCTTTACCCTATAGCCCGTATAATTCCCCACCCGGCATTATTGCGTGAAGCCTTGATGCCCGGAATCAGCGGGCTGTATCTGGGTTTCCAGGTGCCGCGACCAGCGAAGTAAATTGACTCTGGACTGTACAATTATTACAATCCCGCCTCTTTATTAAAGACACATTGAGGCGTTGGTCGATTTACTGGCCCGAAAACGCGTCACCCAGTGAAAATTTTCAAGTTTAGGTAGAAATCGCCATGAAACGCACTTTTCAACCGTCCGTACTGAAGCGCAACCGTTCACACGGTTTCCGTGCTCGTATGGCAACAAAAAATGGTCGTCAGGTTCTGGCACGTCGTCGTGCTAAAGGCCGTGCTCGTTTGACCGTTTCTAAGTAATAAAGCTAACCCTAGTGGTTAAGCTCGCATTTCCCAGGGAGTTACGTTTGTTAACTCCCACTCATTTCACTTTCGTCTTCCAGCAGCCACAAAGAGCCGGTACGCCGCAAATTACCATCCTCGGCCGACTTAACTCGCTGGGGCATCCCCGCATCGGTCTTACCGTCGCTAAAAAACATGTTAAACGCGCCCATGAACGCAACCGGATCAAGCGATTGACCCGCGAAAGCTTTCGTCTGCGTCAACATGAACTGCCCGCGATGGATTTTGTCATCGTGGCGAAAAAAGGGATTGCTGACCTCGATAACCGTGCGTTAACGGAAGCGTTGGAGAAATTATGGCGTCGTCACTGTCGCCTGGCTCGCGGCTCCTGATCGCCCTGATACGCGTTTATCAACGCGCCATCAGCCCACTGCTGGGACCCCATTGTCGGTTCCATCCCACCTGTTCGCAGTATGGGATTGAGGCCTTACGGCGCTTTGGTGTTGTAAAAGGCAGTTGGTTGACGATTAAACGCGTATTAAAATGCCACCCTTTGAACCCGGGTGGTGACGATCCTGTGCCGCCAAAAACCTTTGATACCAGAGAACATTAACGATGGATTCGCAACGCAATCTCTTTCTCATCGCTTTTCTGTTCGTGTCTTTTATGATCTGGCAAGCCTGGCAGACGGACCACGCTCCGCAGCCACAGCAGACTCAGACCACGCAGAACACAAGCAGCGCAGCGGGTGATGCCGCCTCTTCCGGCGTGCCGGCTAGCGGTCAGGGCCAAACGATCACCGTTAAGACTGATGTCCTGTCACTCAGCATCAATACTCGCGGTGGCGATATTGAGCAGGCACAGCTGCTGACTTACCCGGATAAACTGGGTTCAGACGCGCCGTTCCAGCTGCTGGAAACCACGCCAGCCTTCACTTATCAGGCACAGAGTGGCTTAACCGGCCGTAACGGTCCGGATAACCCGAACAATGGCGCACGCCCGCTGTTCACCACGACACAAGATCACTTCGAAATGGCCGATGGCCAGAGCGAACTGCGCGTGCCGCTGACCTGGACCGATGAGAAAGGTGTGGTTTACACCAAAACCTTCGTCTTCAAGCGCGGCGACTTTGCGGTGAATGTCGACTACAACATCCACAACGCCTCACAGCAGCCGCTGGAAGTGTCGATGTTTGGTCAGTTGAAGCAGACCATTGATCTGCCTAAGCACCGTGATACCGGCAGCAATAACTTTGCACTGCATACCTTCCGTGGCGCAGCGTACTCAACCAGTGATGCGAAATACGAAAAATACAAATTCGATACCATCGCGGATAACGAGAACCTGAATGCCACCACCAGCAATGGTTGGGTAGCCATGCTGCAGCAGTACTTTGCCACCGCATGGGTGCCACGTACTCAGGGCAACAACACCCTGTACACCAGCAACCTCGGCAACGGCATTGCAGCCATCGGTTATAAATCTGCACCGGTCACCATTGCAGCAGGCGCACAGCAAGACCTCGGCGCAACCCTGTGGTTAGGACCAGAAATCCAGGACAAGATGGCCGCTATCGCGCCACACCTGGACCTGACCGTGGATTACGGCTGGTTGTGGTTCATCTCGCAGCCACTGTTTAAGCTGCTGAAGTTCATCCACAGCTTTATCGGTAACTGGGGCTTCTCCATTATCGTTATCACCTTCATCGTTCGTGGCATCATGTACCCGCTGACTAAAGCGCAGTACACCTCCATGGCGAAGATGCGCATGCTGCAGCCGAAGATTCAGGCAATGCGTGAGCGTCTGGGCGATGACAAGCAGAAGCAGAGCCAGGAAATGATGGCGCTGTACAAAGCAGAGAAAGTGAACCCACTGGGTGGCTGTCTGCCGCTGGTTATCCAGATGCCTATCTTCCTGGCCTTGTACTACATGCTGTCAGGTTCGATTGAGTTGCGTCATGCACCGTTCATTCTGTGGATTCATGACCTCTCAGCGCAGGACCCGTACTACATTCTGCCGGTCATCATGGGTATCACCATGTTCTTCATTCAGAAGATGTCACCGACCACCGTGACCGATCCGATGCAGCAGAAGATCATGACGTACATGCCGGTCATCTTTACCGTGTTCTTCCTGTGGTTCCCTGCTGGTCTGGTGCTGTACTACATCGTCAGTAACCTGGTCACCATCCTCCAGCAGCAGCTGATTTATCGCGGCCTGGAAAAACGTGGTCTGCACAGCCGCGACAAGAAGAAAGCGTAACGTCTGACTGCAACAGCATCAGCGTATACTCAAAGGGCGGCATTTATGTCGCCCTGTTTTTTTGTTTAAAAAGAAGGTCAATCATGAGCCATAGCCACAGCGACACCATTGTTGCCCAGGCCACGCCTCCCGGCCGTGGCGGCGTGGGTATTTTGCGTATTTCTGGCGCGAAAGCCGCTGACATTGCGCGAGCCGTGTTGGGCAAGCTGCCGAAACCGCGTTACGCCGACTATCTGCCGTTTAATGATGCGGATGGCAGTGTGCTGGATCAGGGTATTGCGCTGTGGTTCCCCGGCCCGAACTCGTTTACCGGCGAAGATGTACTGGAATTGCAAGGCCACGGCGGCCCGGTCATCCTCGACCTGCTGCTGAAACGCATCGTGGCGCTACCCGGCGTGCGTATCGCACAACCCGGTGAATTCTCAGAGCGCGCGTTCCTGAACGACAAACTCGACCTGGCGCAGGCAGAAGCCATCGCTGACTTAATCGATGCCAGCTCAGAGCAGGCAGCACGTTCCGCCGTCAATTCACTGCAAGGCGCATTTTCCCTGCGTGTTAATGCACTTGTGGAAGCACTTACTCACCTGCGCATCTACGTGGAAGCGGCCATCGATTTCCCTGACGAGGAGATCGACTTCCTCTCTGACGGAAAAATTGAAGCGCAGCTGAATGCGGTGATCGGCGATCTGAATGGCGTGCGCGCCGAAGCGCGTCAGGGCAGCCTGCTGCGTGAAGGGATGAAAGTGGTGATTGCCGGTCGTCCCAATGCCGGTAAATCCAGCTTGCTGAACGCGCTGGCTGGCCGCGAAGCCGCCATCGTAACGGATATCGCTGGCACCACACGCGATGTCCTGCGCGAGCATATCCATATCGACGGCATGCCGCTGCACATCATTGATACCGCCGGATTGCGTGAAGCCAGCGATGAAGTTGAACGCATCGGTATTGAACGTGCGTGGCAGGAAATCGAGCAGGCTGACCGCGTGCTGTTTATGGTCGATGGCACCACCACTGATGCTACAGAAGCGGCCGCGATCTGGCCCGATTTCGTCGCGCGTTTGCCTGCGCAACTACCGATCACCGTCGTGCGTAATAAAGCCGATATGACCGGTGAAGTGCTGGGCTTAACCGAAGTGAATGACCACTCACTGATTCGCCTCTCTGCGCGTACCGGCGAGGGTGTGGATGCGCTGCGTGACCATCTTAAACAGAGCATGGGCTTCTCGGGCAATATGGAAGGTGGATTCCTGGCGCGCCGCCGCCACTTGCAGGCGCTGGAGTTAGCCGCCACTCACTTACAGCAGGGCCAGGATCAGCTGTTGGGTGCCCGAGCAGGCGAACTGCTGGCGGAAGAGTTGCGTCTGGCGCAGCAGGCATTGAGCGAAATCACCGGGGAATTTACCTCCGACGATCTGTTGGGCCGAATTTTCTCCAGTTTCTGTATTGGTAAGTAATTCCTCATCTTTATTTTTCTTCTCACGCGCTTTAACAGGTAAAAATTATCTTACCTGTTGTAGAGGGTAAAGCTAAAATTACCTGCTATAACAGGTAAAAGTTGCTTTACCCGCTACACCGTGTAAATGTAATGCCATTACATTTCCAGGAGCCGCTTCCATGAAAGTCACGAATGCTAAGCAATTAAGCAGCTATCTTAAGGACGTCAGGCAGTCAGAGCGGCTGTCACAGGAAAAAGTGGCCAGTAAAGTCGGCATCCGACAAGACACCGTATCCAACTTTGAATTGCAGCCAGGCACAACCAAACTGGAAACACTGTTTCGTATATTAGCGGCTTTGAACCTTGAGTTGGAAGTAAAGCCACGCGGTCAGCAGCAAGAAGTCAGCGGCTGGAAGGAAGAGTGGTAATGGCTGAATTGGACGTTTATATGAACGGCTATAAGGTGGGTATTTTCACCCGCGATAGCACAGGCTCTCATCGGTTTCGCTATGTTGATGAATGGCTAAGCCAGCCGGGAAGCCGTCCAATTTCCCTGTCGATGCCGCTACGTCATCAGTCCTACATCGGTGACGAGGTCTACAATTTTTTTGATAATCTCCTGCCCGATAATCCTGAAATTCGCAATCGCATCCTCGCACGTTATCACGCGGATTCAACTCAGCCGTTTGATCTGCTTGAAAAAGTAGGCGCAGATACTGTGGGTGCGATCCAACTGCTCGCTCATGATGCACCTCCGGGTAACGTGCAATCGATCCATTATCAAACTTTAAATGATACCGAGCTGGAAAAGATTCTGAATGGCTACCAGGCCGGCGCTCCACTTGGCATGCTTGAAGAAATCGCTGATTTTCGTATTTCACTGGCTGGGGCACAGGAAAAAACGGCGCTGCTCCGTCTGAAAGATCAGTGGTGCTTACCACAGGGTACAACCCCTACAACTCATATTCTTAAGCTGCCGATTGGTAAAATCCAGAGCCATTCTCATACCATCGATCTCACTAACAGCGTAGAAAACGAATGGCTTTGCACCCTGGTTGCGAAGGAAATCGGTTTGCCTGTGCCAGAATGCTTTGTGGTAAAGGTGGGCGAATGCAAAGCGCTGGCTGTAGAGCGCTTTGATCGCCGATGGGCATCAGATGCGCGTTGGATTATGCGTTTACCTCAAGAAGATTTCTGCCAGGTTCTCAATATTCCCTCTGCTGGCAAATATGAAAGTCACGGAGGCCCAGGCATTCAACAAATTATGCATTTCCTGTTGAGCTCCGCAGAGGTTGATCAGGATCGCTATAACTTTATGAAAGCACAGGTTCTCTTCTGGCTGCTGGCGGCGACAGATGGACATGCCAAAAACTTTTCTATTTTTATCGAAGCAGAGGGTCGCTTCCGACTGACGCCCTTTTACGACATTCTCTCGGTCTATCCGGTTATTGGGGCAAAAGGACTGCATATCCGCGATGCAAAACTCGCTATGGGGTTGAAAGGTTCTCATGGGAAAAAATATGCAATCGAGCAAATCTTTCCTCGTCACTTTCTGGCAACAGCCAAAGCGGTGGGATTCGATAAAACAGCGATGGAAGATATCCTGCAAGAAATGAGTGCCAGTATTGATGAGGTTATCGAACGTGTGACGTATCAGCTGCCTGATGATTTTCCGATCGAAATTCAAACGACGATCCTGGATGGACTCAAAGCACGTTCGGCTCGCTTAACGCTATAGCCGGGCAGATGTAAAACATGCATCTTTGTTATTTGGCTCCCCCTCTCCTTTGCAGTATAACAATCGCGGGTCTGCGCTAAAGCGCACCCGTTCTATCGACTATTCATGCTAAAAAATCAGGCGCGGATGCGACCTGAACAGGAGAGAAACATGAGTACACCGCTCGACAGCGTGGCGCTGAACGCGCTGTTCAATGAAGCCCGCACGCACAGCTACTGGCAGGACAAACCGATCTCTCACGATGTGTTGCAGCAGCTGTACAGTCTGACCGCGCTTGGCCCGACTTCGGCCAACTGCTCGCCGGGTCGTTTCGTGTTTGTCACGTCTCAGGAAGGCAAAGAGAAGCTGAAGCCCGCACTCTCCTCTGGCAATGTGGATAAAACCATGGCGGCACCGGCAACGGTAATTGTGGCATGGGACCCTGAGTTCTACGAAGCGTTACCCAAGCTCTTCCCGCACGGCGATGCGCGTAGCTGGTTCACCAGCAGCCCAGATCTGGCCAAAGAGACCGCATTCCGTAATAGCAGCCTGCAGGCTGGCTATCTGATTCTGGCCGCGCGATCGCTGGGGCTGGATGCCGGTCCAATGTCGGGATTTGATCCCGCAAAAGTGAATGAAGCCTTCTTCAGCGAAAGCAAATGGCAGGTGAATTTACTCATCAACCTCGGCTACGGCGAAGCCAGTAAATTGCATGCGCGTTTACCGCGTTTGGGCTTTGATGAAGCCAGCAAATTTGCCTGATAAAGTGCTGCGCCGGGATAAATTTCGGCGCAAATTAAGTTTGAGTATCGATATTTAATATCGTGTTCTTAGGGCAAATTGCCGCATATCGTATTTCTCTTCACCACGAAATTCCCACGATACACCAAAATTAATTATTCTTACCTATTAAACCTGTAGCGCACTCATCACCTTAACCTCTCCCACCATATGATTTTCATATGACATCTAATTTATTGATACTGAACAAATTAAAACAAACCCATTGAAACTTAAGCCAAATGACATATTCAGCTTATTTCATAATAATGACAGCATTAAATTTCCGTGCTTACAATAAATGACAAACAAACTGCCTGTGGCGTTGTAATTCTTATTACCCACGCCATAGATTCGGCTGCATTCCTCTTATGACTCTGAGGGCTGAATATCCCATGACTGATCCGCGTGAAATTGTTGAACTCAGCTATGCCATTCGAAAAATGGCGGATGCCAAAATTGAAGACATTAATGATATTAATCGGGAAACCACCATACTGGCTCTTAATGCTCTAATTGAAGCCGCACGAGCGGGAGAGGCGGGCCGCGGCTTTGCCGTAGTGGCAAATCAGGTTAAACAGGTATCAACCAACATTGGGGACATCACGCAAAGTCTAACCAAAGAGTTATCTGGTTCGCTGTCAGAGCTGACCTCACTCGGAGATGTGATGATTCAGCAGATCCAGCGCCATGAAAGCCAACGCTGTATCGATTTGGCGCTCAATATGATCGACATTATTGATCGCAATCTCTATGAACGTTCTTGCGATGTGCGCTGGTGGGCGACAGATGCCGCGGTAGTTAATTGTGCACTGAATGGCGATGTAGATGCATGCCAACATGCGGCCGAGCGGTTATCGGTGATTCTGGATAGCTATACGGTTTATCTCGATATCTGGATAACCGATGTGCAAGGCAATATTCTCGCCAACGGGCGTGGTGACCGTTATCCACTGCGCCAACAGAATGTTCGTCACCTTGACGCCTTCCGCCAGGCCATTAACACCCGCAGCGGTGCTGATTATGCTGCCGCAGACATCATGACACTACCGCAATTGCATCATGCCGCAGTGGCGACCTATGGCACCGCGATCCGTGAGGGTGGAAGCAACACAGGGCGCGTGCTGGGCAGTCTACTGATATTCTTTGACTGGGCGCCGCAAGCCGCCGCCGTAGTGAATAATGTCCGCCTGAGCAAAGAGGAGTGGACACGCTCACGCTGTATGATTCTTGATTCAAAACATCGCGTCATCGCCAGTTCCGATGCAAACGCGCAGCCTGGTGAGGCTTTTCGCTTGAACACACAGGGGCAAAACTCAGGCAGCTGGCAGCCTGAAAATGGACGCCAGGTCGCTTTTGCCCTGACGCCCGGTTACGAGAGCTATCAGGGATTAGGTTGGTACGGCGTGATTGAACAGCGTGAGGCTCAATCACCCAAGCGATGAAAACCGCTGTTGAAGTAAATCATTGGCTCTGCCGCTTCGCCCGGCAGCGAGATGCCAACGATACGCGCCAGCAGTACGCTATGCGTGTTCCACTCCACCACCTTTTCCAGCTGACAGTCAAAACTCACCAGCGCATCAGCCAATACAGGTGCGCCGGTATTCAACGTTTGCCATTCGCCGCTCTGGAAGCGTTCTGCACGACGCGCAGACTGGCTGAACTGGGCGCATAAATCGTCGTGCTGCTCACGCAATACGTTCACGGCAAAGTGGCCCGCATTAACGAATGCATCGTGGCTGGATGCGCTACGATTAACGCACACCAGCAAACTTGGTGGCTCGGCAGCCAGTGAGCTAACTGACGTGGCAATCAGCCCCAGCTTTTCGCCCTGAAACTCGGTGGTAACCAATGACACGCCCGCGGTTAAGCGACGCATACCATGACGAAATTCATCCAGAGAGATCGATTCCTGGCGAGTAAGTGAGGCTAGTGACATAAAAAACTCCAACGTGCGTGCGGCTGCGATGAGCACGATTACTTAAGGTGGATTGTTTGCGCACTTCGATGTGCTGTTTTGCTGTCCAAATCCTACACCACATCAGGCTGTACGGCATCCTTTACGGACAGAATCAGCAAAAGCGTTATATACAAAGTCGTAGATTGGGATTAGATGCCGCTTCGGTGTTATCTGAATTTTTGGTCATTAGATGTTATGCCGGATGCAAACCCATGAGAAAATTCTTACAATAGATTTGATGATTATCTGACCATTTTCACGGAGCGACAGATGGCTAGTCATTTTGTACGTTGGATGGGAAATTCGCCGCTCTCTTCAGAGCGACTGCGAGTTCCACAGGATGTGATTAACAGTGCTGAGCGCTTCCCTGATAAGCGCCGCAGCCGCTTTCTTGCCGCACGCGAATTGCTGGCGCAGCTGATGCTACGCGTCTATGGCATTCGTGAACTGCCGCTGCTCACCACCACCAGCAGTGGCCGCCCATGTTTTGCCGATCCTAACCTCCCTGACTTTAGTATTGCCTACGCGGGCAATATGGTTGGCGTGCTACTGGCAGAAGAAGGTGGGCGTGCCGGGTTGGATATGGAGATTGTGCGTGCTCACAGCCGTCAGACGCAGGATGCCTTAACACAGGATCTCTCCTCAGGTGAGAAAGCCTGGATTAATGCGCAGCAGGATTTTATGGAAGCGGTGACGCAAATCTGGACCCTGCGTCAAAGTATTCTCAAGCTGACCGGAGAAGCGGAGAGCGGGATCGGTACCTTGCAGTTGCATCCGGCCGCGGGCCGTCTGCGTTCCAGCGTATTCCCCGATATTCAGGCGGTGTGTGATGCCGAACCAATGCTGGTATGGTCGTGCGCGCTTTCTCCCGGCACCGAGCGTCTGTGTCTGTGGGAGATTGATGCCCAGCACCAGTGGCAGCCGCTGCGAGACGTGGAAATGAACAAGCCGAATATCGGTCCGCGCTCACTGCGCCTCACCAGTTTGGTGAGCACGCCACAAGAAATCAGCCATCCATAACAAAACAGGCCGCAATCGCGGCCTGTTTCTATTAATGCGCGTCGATAAACGCGATTTTCAGCACAAACAACAGGGCAACAATCACCACGCACGGGCTGATTTCACGCCAGCGGCCGGTACCGAGTTTCATCACACAGTAAGAGATGAAACCCAAGGCAATGCCTTCGGTGATCGAGAAGCTAAACGGCATCATGGCGGCGGTAACAAATGCCGGCACCGCTTCGGTGAGGTCATCCCAGCGCACACGCGACAACGACGCAGTCATCAGCACGCCGACATAGATCAACGCACCTGCAGCAGCATAGGACGGCACCATCGCGGCCAGCGGCGACAGGAACATCACCAGCAGGAACAGAATCCCGGTGATCACCGCCATCAAGCCCGTGCGGCCACCAATCGCCACGCCCGATGAACTCTCAATGTAGGCGGTCACGGAAGAGGTGCCAATCAACGAGCCGGTGACCGAGCTGATGCTATCCACATACAGCGCCTGCTTCATACGCGGGAAGGTGCCTTTCTCATCGGTGAGTCCGGCTTTATCGGTCACGCCAATCAGTGTACCGGAAGAGTCGAACAGGTTGACCAACATAAAGGAGAAGATCACGCCCGCCATGCCGATGTTAAACGCACCTTTGATATCGACCTGGCCCACCACGGACGTCACGGCTGGAGGCGCGGCAAACACACCGCTGAATTTCACATCGCCAATCACCAGGCCAATCACCGTGGTCACCACAATCGAAACCAGCACCGCCGCATGAATATTGCGTGAAGCCAAAATCGCAATGATGAAGAAGCCGAGTGCGCCGAGTAGCACGCTGTGTGAGGTCAGGTTGCCGACCGTCACGATGGTATCGGCATTCGGCACGATGATACCGGCGTTTTTCAGCCCCATCATCGCGATAAACAGCCCAATACCGGCTGTGATACCCACGCGCAGGCTCATCGGGATGTTAGCAATCATCCAGTAGCGCACGCGCAACAGCGTAAGAATCAGCAGCCCCAGTGCGCCCCAGAAAATCGCACCCATGCCGACCTGCCATGAATATCCCATGGCGCCGACCACCACAAAGGCGAAAAACGCATTTAAGCCCATCGCCGGTGCCAGCGCGACAGGAAGATTGGCCACCAGCCCCATCAGGATGCTGCCAAACGCGGCAATCAAACAGGTGGTAACGAACACCGCCTGGGTATCCATGCCGGCTGCGCCAAGGATCTGTGGGTTAACGAAGACGATGTACACCATCGTCAGGAAAGTCGTGAAACCGGCGATCACTTCCGTGCGCGCGGTTGTGCCGTGTTCCTGCAGCTTAAACATGCGCTGCAACAAGCCCTGATTGTTCATTCAACTGTCCCGAAAAAAATTAATCGCCGCGTATCCTATAGATTTTAGCCCGGCAAAACACTGATTATTCGCAACCGGTTGGCTCAGGGTCGCTTTCTGCGCTCAGTGCGATACAGTGTCAGCTGGTTGTTTACTAAAAGGATGATGTGCGATGTCAGTTGAATGTGTTTTTTTCGATTGCGACGGTACGCTGGTCGATAGTGAAGTGATCTGTACGCAGTCTTACGTCAACACCTTTGCCCGCTACGGTATTGAACTCTCTTTGCAGCAGATGTTTGAGCAGTACAAAGGGGTGAAGCTTTACGACATCGTGCGTGATGTACTCGCACAGCATCAGAAAGC
>NZ_BBOC01000062.1:0-30544 GCF_001485335.1 Type-D symbiont of Plautia stali
CCAGCACGGTAAAATAGCCTTCACGTTTTGCCACCGCGCAATAGGGATTTTGTCCGTCACGGGTGGCACCAATCTGCAGGAAAATCTTTCTCATCGCGTCGCCTTACCGGGTTAACGCCCGGAGATCACTTCCGTAACGATGTCTTGCAAGGCACCGTTGTTGACCTGAATCACGGCTTTATGTGGATCGAAACGCAGCACGCGCGACAGCGCATCACCACGCGTTCCGTCCAGCAAGGTGTTGACCTGTGCGCTGCGCCAGCACTGGCGCATTTGCGCAATCGTCAGACCCGAAAGCCGTTCCAACTGCTGAGCCAGCAGCACGTCATCACTGTCACTGCTGAGCAGCGCACGCACCGCCTGCTCATCTGGTGCATCGGTTAACTGCTGTAACCAGGCATTGAGCTGGTGGCCCTGCGCGATAAACGGCGAATAGATCATGCACACCAACTGTGTCTCATTCAGGCCAAAAGCCTGTTCAGCAAAGCGGGCGGCACGCTCACGCGCCCGTTCTATCGCTGCATCGTCCTGATAACGCGCGGCCATTTCGCTGATCAGCTGCGGCGGGAAATCTTTCTTCTCCATCAAGCCGAGGGCAAAGCGCACATATTCGAGAATGCCTTCGGCGTAGCTGCGCTGCATCAGCGTCTCCGCACGCAGACCGCGAATATGTGCCATTAACGTCGGGTTGCCGCAGTCCGATTCGGAGAAGCTGAACATCAGTTCATCAAAGCGGAAATGCATGAATTCAGTGAGCAGGGCCCAGTGCGCACCGGCTTCATAGGCGGTGTCCTGGTAGATATTGAAGAACAGGGGATCGCGCTCAAGCTGCCAGGTAATGCGATGCGCTGGCGTGACCTGATCGGCACCGTAGATATCGGCAAAATAGCGCTCTGCCACGCCATCCAGGGTTTGCAGGAAACCGCTAAAGCCGCGTGATTTATCCGCCACAGGCGCATCAAACAGGCGTGACAAGTGGCGCGCCCAGGCGAGGTAGGCGGTCTGCTCCTGTGGGGAATCACCGGTGATGATCACATCGACGCTGCCCGCGTAGTGCGCCGCCAGGCCAAAGGAGTTCACCATACTGAGGTTGCAGGCGTTGCAGAAGGTGGAACGTGCATCGGCGCGAAAACGGTGGCCATTCATCAGCACATCGTTGCGATTCTGCTGGCGCACGCTGTCGGGCATCGGTAAGTGGCGATCGAAAGCGCGGATCTGCAAGCCATCGGTCACCAGGCACTCGGTAAAATCATCGTTGTGGATGCGCAAAGCGCGGTACACGCGGTCAATATTCTCCATCACGCTGTCATTCATCGCCGCGTGACGGTTAGTGCTGATACGGAGCTGGAAGGTGCTGCCCTGCTGTTGCCAGATCAGCCCCTGAATGTAACGCACATAGGCCACCATGTAGCTGCTGTCTTTACCGCCGCCATACGCAAGCAGCACGCGGTTGCGAGCAGGATTTTCACTATCGGGTAGGGCATCGAGTAAACGGCGAGAGCAGCGTTGAGCAGAATCGATAATGGCGGGTGTCAGGTAGCCTTCTATTTCTCTCATCATGGTGGGCAGATTATTCATTTTTTGACTTCATCCTTTGGCGATTAAAAACGCGTTTGCCGTGCTGGCGGCAAACCACGGGAAAAGGAAACGCAATGAATGTCTGAAGCTGAATTAACAGATGCAACCTAAAGTACTTTGAATGTAATCTGAGGGATACGCACAGATGTGTACGATATGGGGTGGAACAGATGGCGGCTGGAGCGAGTGAACAGGAGAGTCAGAGTAGTCGTTACCGTCAGATCGCAGAGCAGATAAAACAAGCCATTCACAGCGGATCGCTGCCGCCGGATAGCCGTTTACCTTCAGTGCGTACGCTGGCCACACAGTACAGTGTCAGCATGACCACCGCGTTGAAAACATTACGCACGCTGGAGGATGAGCACTACGCTGTGGCGCGTCCTAAGTCCGGTTTTTTTGTCGCGCCACGTAAGGTGGAAAAGTCACTGCCTGTGCCACTTAACAGCGAACAGCCGCGCGAAGTGGCGCCGCTGGATGAGCAAACCGAACTGCATCTGGCGATGCTGGGATCCGATTGTCGCGTCAGGCTGGATCTGGCGAACGGCGATATTTCCCTCTATCCGGTTAAGAAAATTGGCCTGCTGATGCGTCAGATGGGTTACAGCAAACCGGCACTGTTGGGTAACACGGTGAAAGGCACCGGCTATGCGCCACTCAAGGCAGAAATCGCCCGACGCGCAGTGGATTATGGCTGCAATATCAGCGCGGATGACATCCTGATCACCAATGGCTGCATCGAAGCCATTTCACTCGCTTTGCGCGCCACCACGCGTCCTGGTGACATCGTGGCGGTGGAGTCACCTTGCTACTTTGTGCTGTTACAGATGCTGCACAACCTCAACCTGCGGGTGATTGAAGTTGAAGCTGGGCCTGAGGGCTACGTTAACGTCTCCAAGCTTACGGCGTTGTTCCAGCGCAAAGCGGTGCAGGCGTATCTCACCATCAACAACATCAATAATCCGCTGGGCAAAAGCATTCCCAACGAGCAGAAGGCCTACATCGCGCGTCAGGCTGATGAAAACGATGTGGTGATTATCGAGGACGATATCTTTGGTGACACCGCGTTTGGCGAGCGGCGTCCGTTCCCGATGCGCGCTTTCAGCCCAAATGCCATCCTGTGCAGCGGCTTTTCAAAAACCGTGGCACCCGGCATTCGCATTGGCTGGGTGCACAGCAGCAACTACATGCGCAAGATTGCCTCACTGAAGTACACCACCAGCATGGGCACCTCGGTACTTTCACAGGCGGCGATTGCCGAACTGCTGCGCAGTGGCGGCTACGATGCGCACCTGCGCAAACTGCGCCGTGAGCTGAAGAATCAAATCCACCATATGCGCCAGGCGGTGCTGCGCTATTTCCCGGCGGGCACCCGCGTATCGGACCCGGAAGGCGGTTATGTATTGTGGGTGGAGATGCCGATGCAGGCGTTAAACGTGCGCGCTCTGTTTCTAAAAGCGCGCAACGCGGGGATCGGCATTGCGCCGGGGCATATCTTCGCCACTGACCACCGCTACGATCACTGTTTCCGACTCAACGCCGGGTTTGGCTGGAATGCTGAAGTGGAAGAGGCGATCAAACAGCTGGCACAGTGGTGCCAGCTGTCGTTAACAGCGGATTAAGCAGCCTTTAAAGCTTATCCAGCTCTTCCGCCAGAATCTGTACCGCGCGTTCAATCTTCTCTGCATCCGGCACATAGTTCATGCGCATACACTGATGGGTATGCGGCCACGCTTGTTCCAGACCAGGGAAGAAGAAGTGACCTGGCACCATCAACACGCCGCGTGCCTTCAGGCGTTGATACAGCGCTTCGGTGCTGATCGGCAAATCGCGGAACCACAGCCAGAGGAAAATCGCCCCTTCAGGTTTGTGGATCAAGCAGCGGTCTTCCGGCAGATAGCGACGCAGAATCGCAATCGTCTCGCTCACCTTGGACTGATAGAACGGCTTGATCACCTCTTCTGACAGACGCAGCAAATCACCACGCGCAATCATCTCATTGGCGATCGCCGGACCAATGCTGCCCGGCGCCAGGCTGATTATGCCGTTCATGTTGCCAATGGCGCTGATGGTGTTCTCATCGGCGACGATAATGCCGCAACGTGCACCAGGCAGGCCGAGTTTCGACAGGCTCATGCACAGTATGGTATTCGGGTTCCACAGCGGACGCGCTTCGCTAAAGATGATGCCGGGGAAAGGCACACCGTAGGCGTTATCAATCAGTAGCGGCACGCCGTGTTGCTGCGCCAGCGCATCCAGTTGCATCAGTTCGTCATCGGTGATCACGTTGCCAGTCGGATTGGTCGGACGCGACACGCAAATCAAGCCCACATCATCATTCAGCGGCAGGTGCTCGAAATCGACGTGATACTTAAACTGGCCTTCTGGCAACAGCTCAATGTTCGGTTTAGCGGAAACGAACAGATCCTCTTCTAACCCTGCATCGGCATATCCGAGATACTCCGGTGCCAATGGGAACAGCACGCGTTTCTTACTGCCGTCTGCGCGACGACCCGCGAACAGGTTAAACAGGTAGAAAAACGCACTCTGGCTGCCGTTGGTGAGCGCAATGTTCTGTGCCGTAATCGGCCAGCCCAGCTCTTCCCGCAGCATCTTCGCCAGTGAATCCAGCAGCAACGCTTTGCCACGCGGGCCATCGTAATTGCACAGCGCTTCGCTCAGCTTGCCGTCCTGATGCATCTGCTGGAGCAGCTGATTAAAGTAGTCATTGATGGCCGGGATCTGCGCCGGGTTGCCGCCGCCAAGCATAATGGTGCCAGGTGTGCGCAGGCCTTCACCCATGTCTTCCATCAGACGTGAGATGCCGGAATGTTGAGTAAATTTGTCGCCGAACTGAGAAAAGGACATAGGAAGTTAAAACATTGTGATCGGGAATGGGCAACCACCATAGCGCCCGCGGCGGGCAGGCGCAATGGCTAAAGCAGCGGGCTTAACCCTGAATCTGTGGGTTAACGCAGTTTTTCTCAACTTTGCCGCTCAGTGCGGCAATCAGGTTATCCACCGCATCACGTGCCATACCGTAGCGCGTTTCATGGGTGGCAGAACCGATGTGCGGCAGGGCCACCACGTTCGGCAGCTTGAGCAGTTCCGCATTAGCGGGAACCGGCTCCACTTCAAACACGTCCAGACCCGCTGCATGAATGGTGCCGTCCTTCAGTGCGGCGGTCAGTGCCTGTTCATCCACTACCGGACCACGGCCTGCGTTAATCAGAATCGCGCTGGATTTCATCATCTTAAGCTGTGCTGCGCCGATCATGTGGTGCGTCTGTTCGGTCAGCGGCAGGCTAATGCAGACAAAATCGCTCTCTTTCAGCAGTGTTTCCAGGTCGCAGGCGCGTGCGCCGAAACGCGTTTCAGCCTCTACATGCTGACGGCGGGCGTTGTAGAGAATGTTCATGCCGAAGCCGAAGTGTGCACGCTGTGCCAGCGCCAGACCGATGCGGCCCATGCCGAGAATACCGAGGGTTTTGTGATGCACATCGATACCGAAATGGTCCGGGCCGATGCTCTTCTTCCACTCACCCGCTTTGACCCATGAGTCCAACTCTGTCACACGGCGGGCGGTGCTCAGCACCAGCGCCATCATGGTATCGGCCACGGTTTCGGTCAGCACGGTCGGGGTGTGCATCAGCAGCACTTTGCGTTGGTTCAGTGCCTCGACGTCAAAGTTGTCGTATCCCACGGACACCGTCGAGCAGGCACGCAGCGCGGGCATCGCCGCCAGCAGATCGCCATTCACTTTCCCGCCGGAACCGAGTAAACCCTGCGCTTCAGCAAACTGTGCCGCGTGTTGCTGCACGGTTTCTGGCGCAACGTTATTCACTTCGGTTACGGTAAAATGGGCATCGAGCTTCGCGCGCAGGTCATCGGGCAGGCTCTTATACAGAATCACAGCAGGTTTCATCGTATCTCCCTTAAAATGTGTCGGGGAGGCCTTCAGGCCTCCCGTGGCAATGGACGCGCTAAGGCACATCCTTACGCGTGCTTTGCGCCATGAATCGGCGATGTTTTGTTCTCAGCCGGTTTGACAATCAACGTCAGCCATACCGAAACCAGCAGCGCGGCACCCATGAAAATGTAGGAAGCGGCGGGGCTGCCGGTCGCGCCATTAAGATAGCCCACAATCCAGGAACCGATAAAGGAACCGAGCGCACCCATGCTGTTGATCAGGGCCATGGCACCGCCTGAGACGTTACGTGGCAACATCTCAGGAATGATGGCAAAGAACGGACCGTAAGGTGCATACATGGCACCGCCAGCAATCACCAGCAGCGTATAGGAGAGCCAGAAGTTGCTGGACCCCACCAGATACGAACCGAGGAACGCTAGCGCACCAATCAGCAGCAGCGGCCAGACAAACAGCTTACGATTTTGCGTTTTATCCGATGCCCAGGACACCACCACCATCGCGACAGTGGCGACCAGATATGGCACCGCAGAAAGCCAACCGGCTTCCACCATACCCATCTGCGTACCGTTACGCAAAATGGACGGCAGCCACAGCACGAAACCGTACACGCCGATGCTCCAGGCAAAATATTGCATGCACAGGATAATCACGTTGCGATTACGGAACGCTTCACCATAGTTGCGGACCGCTTTGATGTTCTCCTGCTCTTTCTGCAACTGCGCCTGCAACGCCGATTTCTCTTCGTCGCTCATCCATTTGGCCTGTGCGGGTTTGTCCTGCACCAGGAACCACCAGGCCACCGCCCAAATCACCGCGGGAATGCCCTCGAAGATGAACATCTCGCGCCAGCCGAAAGAGTTGATCAGATAGCCAGACACCACCGACATCCACAGTACGGTGACGGGGTTGCCAAGAATCAGGAAGGTATTGGCGCGTGAACGTTCCGATTTAGTGAACCAGTTGCTGATGTAAATCAGCATCGCCGGCATCACCGCCGCCTCGACTACACCAAGCACAAAACGGATGGCAGCCAGCATCGGGATATTGCTCACTACGCCGGTTAATGAGGCGCAACCGCCCCACAAAATCAGGCACCAGAAGATCAGCTTCTTCACGCTGCGGCGTTCGGCATACATCGCGCCGGGGATTTGGAAGAAGAAGTAGCCAAGGAAGAACAGGGCGCCCAGCAGCGATGACATGCCTTTGGTGATGCCGAGATCGTCATTAATCCCTGCGGCAGAGGCGAAACTAAAGTTCGCCCGGTCCAGATACGCCAGACTGTAGGTGATAAACACGATGGGCATGATAAACCACCAGCGTTTTGGCGCGATTGTCTGCGATTTCATGGGTGACTCCTCTGTTTTGAGGCGGGCACATTCAGTGGATATGCCTCGGAATAGTGTTGTATACCCTTCATACTTCAAATTTCAGGTGCGTTGGCTACGTGCATTCACCTCAGTCACTTACTTCAGTAAGCTCCTGAGGATTCATGCACTTGCCGCCTTCCTGAAATTTGAATTATTTTGGGTATCTCGAATTATTTTGGGTATAGAGACAGAAGGATTAGCCAGGTACGCACTTATGGCGACCGGTGATTAATAATCCCCCAGCGCTGCTCGCGTGGGCAGCCCTTCGCTGTCGCCCGCGACCTGAATCGCCAGCGAGCCGATTTTATTGCCACGCAGAATCGCCTGCGGCAGTGATTGACCTTCCAGCAGTGCGCTAATCAGCCCCACGGCAAAACCATCGCCCGCACCAACGGTATCCACCACGTTCTCGACCAGAATCGGTGCGACCGTGCCTTTCTCGCCTTCAGCGGTTTTATACCAGGCACCGTCGCAGCCGGTTTTGATCACCACGGCACGCACGCCTTTATCCAAATAGAAATCAGCGATAGCTTCCGGCTGGCGATAGCCGGTGAGGATCAGCCCCTCTTTCTCGCCTGGCAGCACCCAGTCTGCGTACTCTGCCAGCCCATTCAGCTGCTTGCGCATCTCTTCTTCACTGCGCCACAGCACCGGGCGCAGATTGGGATCAAAGGAGATGGTTTTACCGCGTACGCGCATCTCCTTGGCAGCATGTTTGCTCAGTTCCAGTGAACTGGCGGAGATCGCGGCGGCCACACCACTCAGATGCAGATGGCGTGCACCCCCGAAGTAATCGGCGTCGAAATCATCGGGTGACAGATGGCTGGCGGCAGAGCCCTGGCGGAAATACTCCACTTCAGGGTCTGAACCGTCATCGACGCGCGACTTGAGCTGAAAACCGGTGCGGTAGCGCGCATCCGTGGTCACACAGTGATGATCGACATTCTCTTTCGCCAACTGCTGCAAGGTAAAGCGTCCGAAGCTGTCGTCGCCGACGCGGCTGACCCAACCGACCTGCAAGCCCAATCGCGCAAGCCCGATCGCGACATTCAGTTCAGCGCCGGCAATTCGTTTAACGAAGTGGTCAGCCGCTGCGAGATCGCCCGCCTGTTGCGCGATAAACATCGCCATCGCTTCGCCTATCGTCACCACATCAAGTCGCTTCATGGTCGACTCCTTACACCGCACGCAGCAGATCAACGTAGTGACGGGTTACCGCCAGCAGATCTGCGCCTTCCAGCGGGAACTCAATGCCGCGCGGCGCATCTTTTGGCAGTGCACTGAGCAGCGGTCGCCAGCTTCCGTCGGTTTCATCCAGCGCGATGGCGCTGAACGTCTCACCGTGCGGTATGGCGGCCTTAACATGGATGTAGCTGACATAGCGGCTCAGCTGTTCTGCGGCTTGCAGAGCGTCTTCACCGGTCCACACCCAGTTAGCCATGTCGAACGTCATATCCAGCGGTAACGCCGCATCACAGGCGCGATGGAAGAAGTTCACCATCGGCGCGAGTTTGCTGTCAGGCGTTTGATCATTCTCAACCACCAGCGTCACCGGCGACGCCGCCAGCACCTCAACCAACTGCGGGTCAGAGAGGTCAACGAAATGACCGAGGGCGATTTTAAGACGCTTGGCACCGATCTGTTCGGCTTCTAACAAGAACTGGGCCAGGCGCGGGTTCAACGTGCCATCTTCTAACCACAACGCCTCGGGTACCGAGTAACTGGCACTGAGTTGCTGCTCAGCCAGTGCCTTGTGCAGCGTGTGCAAACGCAGCAAATCGTCTTCGCTGAACAGTTCGCGACGGATTTCTACGCCATCTGCGCCCGCGGCTTTAATCATCGGCAGCAGCGCGGTTTGCCCGCCCAGTTCCGCGACTTTCTGTGTGCCGTAAGCGGCGGTGACCACGATAATTTCCGGATGTGCCATTTTTCGATTCTCCTTGAGGCCGTTGCGTATAACACGCACCCAACAAACATCATGATAAAAACCTAAATGGAACCGGTTCCAAAAGAAAGCCACAGAGTGTGGATTTATGATCCTGCTCACGAAGTGAGCCAAAGGGAGGGGACTTAGCGTAGCGGCTGGCTGGAGCCGCGCACAATCAATTCACCGGAGAAAACCTGCTCGCTGATCGGCTGTTCATTGCCATCAATACGCGCAATCACTTGTTCCAGCGCGGCATAGCCAATTTGCCAGGTGGGCTGTTTCAGGGTGGTAATCCCGACACCTGCCAGTGCGGCCCACTCCAGCTCATCAAAGCCCAGCAGCCCGATGGTTTCGCCCCAGCGCAGTTCCAGGCGCTGTAAAGCGCGCGCCACCTGCAGCGTCAATGCACCGTTGGCGGCAATGACGGCGCAGCGCTTCTCTTGATGACGTTGCTGGAAGGCGCGCAATACGCTTTCCATTTGTTCTGGTTGATGTAGCGGCACTTCGGCGTTTTCAGCCAAGACGTGCGCGCGTGTTTTGCAGGTGTCATGAAACGCAGCCAGACGTTCACGACGGGTGTTGACGCTACCGAGTGGTTCGCTGAGGAACAGCAGGGCATCATAGCCATTATCCAACAGATGCTGCGTGGCAATATGCGACGCTTCAGGGTTATTCAGGCCCACCACATCGCAGGCAAAGTCAGGGATTTTGCGGTCAATCAGCACCATGGGCAGCATCGACTGCTGCAGGCGTTTCAGCACTTCTTCGTGCATACCGACGGCATTCACCACAATCCCCTCTACCTGATAGCTGCTCAGCAGTTGCAGGTAATACTGCTCACGGTCAACTTCGTTGTTGGTATTACACATCAGCAGGGTGAAACCCTGCGCACGGCAGGCCGCTTCAATGCCGCTCAACACATCCACCGAGTAGGGGTTGGTGATATCTGCAATAATCAGGCCGATCAGACGCGTGCGCCCACGCTTCAGGCCGCGTGCCATCTGGCTTGGACGATAATCAAGATCGGCGATGGCCTGTTCAATACGTGCTTTGAGATCGGGCGAGAGCACATTCACTTCGCCATTAAGGTAGCGGGAAACGCTGGTTTTACCGGTTTTTGCCGTACGGGCAACGTCACTGATTGTGGCTCGTGGCGGCCTGGTTTTCATTGCGGATACCTGAATAATTCAATCAGGCGAAGACTACCACAGCGCAGGCGTCACGCAATCATTGTGCGTCAGAAGTGAGGCGCAGCATCGGTTGCCACAGTGTTTGCAGGGTCTCGAGGGGCGCACCTTCGAGCAGTTGCAGCACCATCTCTGCCACGCGTTCGCCAATGCGCTGTTGCGATAATTGCAGAATGGCATTCACGGGCTCGTCAATAATCGAGTCGTGCGGCAGGCCGTCATAAACAAACAGCGGAATCGCTCGTGAGCCGCTCAGGCGTCCGGCCTGTTGCAGCGCAATCGCCGCGCCTTCGCCCAGCGGTGCGCAATCGGTGATGATTGCCTGAGGTGCGATGTCCTGCGACAGCCAGCGCTGCGTTTGCTGATAACCCGAGCGTCGGGTGACGGGCAGCGCCGCCAGCATGGTGGGCGCAATGGAGGGCTGGTGCTGGGTGAACGCATCAACAAAGCCCTGGCGACGATCGATAATGTAGGTACAGGGTTCGTCTCCCCCGAGATAGGCGAGACGCGTCCATCCCTGCTGCAGGCAGTGTTCGGCAGCTAACAGGGTGCCTGCATGGTTGTCGTAATCGAACCATGCGTAAGGCTGTGGGAGTTGGCTGCGACCCAGCGTCAGAAAGCGATACCCCTTTTGTTGCAGGCGTTGCAGGCGCAGATCGTGCGGCAGGGTGTGCGTCAAAATCAGCGCGTCCAGTGAGCCGCTGCGCAACATACGCATGACTGTACGGTGCTGATCGTGCGGTTTATCCGGCAGAATCATCAGGTCGATTTCATGCAGCGCCAGGCGCTGATCGAGCGTTTGCAGCATTTCGCTGTAGTAGCTGTCATTGAGGGAGGCGGTGCTGACGGGAAAGACCAGGCCAATGGCATTGGCTCGGCCGGTTTTTAAGCGACGGGCAGCATCATTAGGGCGATAGCCGCGCGAGGTGGCTTCATCTTCAATCCGTTTGCGCGTGGCTTCCGCCACATCATCATAGCCATTTAGCGCACGACTCACGGTAGTAACAGAGAGGCCGAGGGCCGCAGCAATGGCTTTTAGCGACATGATGAGACGTTCCACTGATCAATTTTTGATCACGCTAGCATAAAGTATTTTTCGGCTCTATCGGTTGACGATTATTGAGCGTTTTCTTACACAAAAAGCGCTAAATACCGCGCAAAAAAAGCGCACAAACGCCGATCTGCAGTAGCAGACCGGCGACAGAATTAGCCCAGCGGACTGAGCGTAATCTCGACACGACGGTTTTGTGCTTTACCGGCTTCTGTACTGTTGCTGGCAACTGGATTATCCGGGCCCATGCCTTGCGTACGCAGACGGTTCTGCGCCACACCTTGCAGAATCAGACCGCTGGCCACGCTTTCCGCACGCTGCTGTGACAGTTTCATATTCAGCGCACGTGTGCCGGTGCTGTCGGTGAAGCCCACCACATTCACGGCGGTTTTTGGATACTCTTTGAGGACCATCGCCACGCCCGTCAGGGTGTTGGCGCCTGCCGGTTTTAAGTTGCTGCTGTTCGAGTCAAAGGTCACGTTGTTCGGCATATTCAGCACGATATTATCGCCCTGGCGCGTTACGCTGACGCCAGTACCGCGCATTTTATCGCGCAGTTTCGCTTCCTGCACATCCATGTAATAACCAACACCGCCGCCCAGTGCGGCACCGGAAGCCGCACCAATCAGAGCCCCTTTACCGCGATCTTTCTTCGAGGATGACAACACACCCACGCCCGCACCCAGCACGGCACCCAGGCCCGCGCCGATGCCCGATTTACCGGCCTGTGATTCGCCGGTATAAGGATTGGTGGTACAACCCGACAGCGCCACGCTGCCGCTCAGTAACAAGGCCAGCGCCAAAACACGCTTATTCATTGGATATCCCTCACAAAGTCAAACGGGGAAAATGCCCCAAACGGGGCTATTATGCCGTTCAATAATGGGGAAATACGTGAGGCCCAGTCTTAAAATGTAAAGATTTGCGTTAAAGATTATCGGGATGGCAGAAACAGCTGGTTTGATGATCGTTGATCAAGCCACAGGCCTGCAAAAAAGAGTGGCAGGTTGTGGGGCCGACGAATTTAAAACCACGCTTCTTTAGCGCTTTAGATAGCGCAATGGCAGGCTCAGAGGTGGTAGGGGCCAGTTTATAATCCGCAAAACGGTGTAAAATCGGCTGGTTATCGACAAATGCCCAAATAAAGCCTGAAAAGTCTACGCCTTCAGCCTCCAGCGCCAGCATCGCACGCGCATTATTGATTATCGCTTCCAGTTTGCCGCGATGGCGAATCAGCCCGCTATCCTGCAGCAAACGTTGCATATCAGCCTCATCCATCCGGGCGACAGCATGGGGGTCAAACTCATGGAAGGCGCGGCGGTAGTTTTCACGTTTTTTCAGCACGGTGATCCACGACAATCCAGCCTGTTGTCCCTCAAGGCAGATCATCTCAAATAAGGCACGCTTATCAGTTTGCGGTACGCCCCACTCGTTATCGTGGTACGCCAGATAGAGCGGATCCTGTGTTACCCAGCCACAACGTTGCATTGCATCACTCCCTTAGCATGAGGAAAAAGCCGTTAATCTCTTGACGTATCTCAGAATCGATTAATAGTTAATCAAAGGGTGCCGATAATATACCTGTCATCTTTCGTGGAGCAGTTGCGTTGGCTGCACGGCAGATGATGACAGGTATCCATAACCTTAAAACCCGATCCCTTTCTGGCTCGTCAGGAGTCTTTCATGTTGCAGAAAAGTCAGCGGACAGGCCAGCACATTCGCATGCTGGCTTTTGGCGGTGTGTGGCTGTTATTTACGGCCATGTCTGCCAACGCCTGGGGGCAGGCCAGCGGGGATAATGTGCCGGATTACAACGCGATACTGGCGGAAAAGATTTCCAGTAATCGCCTGATGTTGACAGAAAATAACGACATCAGCTTGATGGATGCCGTGCTGAATTCACCGGATGAGGGCGCAATGGTGCTGCACAGTGAAACGGCCAGCGTGGGTAATGCGCCTTTCGCTAATCGCTATTCAGCGGGCTGGCAAATGCCAATGAGCCAGACGGTCAGCACCGGACCGGTGGCGCAATTTGCCGTGGATGACTCCCATTTGAGTTGCCCGAAATGCGAATTTGTTGATGGCAATAACGCCGGGCATGTGGCGTCGCTGGGCTGGCGCGTTGATTCCACACTTGGCTGGATTTCACCCTGGGCACAGGTTAGCTATAGCCATCAATTGAACTACGATAGCCCGCTAGCCATGCGCGATCGCCCTGAAGAAATCAATCAGGAGAGCCGCTGGGTGGATGTGAGCGTGGGCGCGAATGTCCCGTTGGGGCAAAATCTGGCGGCCTTTGCTTCTTTCTCTCAGACCGGTGCGGTGATCAGCGGTGAACAGTTTATTTACAGCCTCGGCGTCAGCGCCAGCTTCTAATTCCTGCGCGATCCGTCGCATTAAAACAGGTACACTGGCCGCTTAGTGCCGAAGCTGTACGCTAAATACTTCAGGTTAGTCAACGTCAGGTTTCTTCATGTCAGTTAAAATCTTATCTTCAACGCTGGTGGGGCTGGATGGCTTTTGCCAGGATCCGCTTGCCGTGTTGCAGCAGGCCGATAACGGCGTGCTGGCGGTGTTGCACAACAATGCGCCGGCATTTTATGCCATTACGCCGCAGCGCCTGGCGCACTTGCTGGCGCTGGAAGCCGCCGCGCAGCAGCCGAATGATGTCACCCTGGATGACAGCCTGTTTCATACCGATGCCGCGCCGATCAGTACGCCGGTGGGGAAATTCGCCCTGTATCAGGGCTGGCAGCCCGATCAGGATTTTCAGCGCCAGGCCGCCATTTGGGGCATTGCGCTTAGCGAGCCGGTGACGGCTGCCGAGTTGGCGACGTTTGTTGCTTACTGGCAGGCGGAAGGCCGACTGTTTCATCATGTGCAGTGGCAGCAGAAACTGGCGCGCAGCGTGCAGATGAACCGTGCAGCCAACGGCGGACAGCCGAAGCGTGACGTAACCCAGGTCAGCAATACCAATTACGATATTCCCGATGGATTCCGAGGTGAGTGATGAAAACGCCGAACGATCTTTTCAGTCGCCTGAAAAAATTTATGCCTGCGGATGTGCAACCGAAATTTAAAAATGGTGAAGAGCTGCTGGCGTGGAATCAGGAGCAGGGCCGTCTGCGATCTGAAGCCATCGTGCGGGAAAACCGCGCCATGAAAATGCAGCGCATCATGGGGCGTTCCGGTATCCGTGAACTGCATATGAACTGCTCGTTCGACAACTACCGCGTTGAGAACGATGGTCAACGTAAGGCGCTGGCTTTGGCGCGGGAATATGCCGCCGGATTCGACAACAGCATCGCCAGTTTTGTGTTCTCTGGCCGTCCCGGCACGGGTAAAAACCATCTGGCGGCGGCCATTGGTAACGATCTCATCCTGCGTGGCAAAAGCGTGCTGATTGTGACCGTGGCCGATTTGATGTCGAGCATGAAAGGCACCTTCAGTGGCGGCAGTGATATTACTGAAGAGCGTCTGTTGCAGGATCTCAGCCATGTGGATCTGCTGGTGATCGATGAGATCGGCATGCAGAGTGAATCACGCTATGAAAAAGTGATCATTAACCAGATTGTTGATCGTCGTTCTTCTTCAAAACGGCCCACCGGCATGCTGTCCAATCTTGATCCTGCTGGGATGAACGGATTACTGGGCGAACGCGTGATGGACCGTATGCGCCTTGGCACCAGTTTGTGGGTACGTTTCGACTGGGAAAGCTACCGTAGCCGCGTGCGCGGCGATGAGTATTGATTAGGTAAGCGCGCAATGAAAGCAGCCGGTAAAGGTCCCGCGTTACTGCGACTCAACAATCTCAAGCGGGTGATGACGCAACTGCGTACCACCCGCATCACCTCTCGCCAGGATCTGGCTCTCGCGCTCCAGCTCAGCAAAAACACCGTTTCCCTGATTGTCGATGATTTATTGGCGCAAGGGCTGATCAATGAGCTCGGTCCGGTGAGCGTGGCTGCCGCCGGGCGGCCAAAAATCGAGATAGAGCTGCGCGCAGAAAAGCTGAAAAATGCTGGCATCATGGTGGAGCGCAACGCCATTCACTGGCGGGTCTGCGACTACTATTCTCAGGTGATTGCCGAACAGACTTGGCACACCAACACGGCCGACCCCGCGCTGCTGCTGCAGGAGCTGGTGGAAGTTTGCCAGACACTGCACGCAGCCCATCCCGGGCTGTTGGGTATCGCCGTGGGTTTCCCCGGCATCATCGATCCCCAGCGTGGTTGGGTGCACTTTTCTGCCCACCTTGGCTGGCAGGATGTTGATGTACTCACACCGCTGAGCTGTGCCACCACTTTGCCGCTGCGCATTATGCACAACGTGAAAGCGGCGGCGCTGCTCTCGGTGCAGCAGCTTGACCTGGATAAATCACAAAGCCATTTCTACCTGCGCATTGGCGAAGGTGTCGGCGGCGCATTGGTTGAGCAAGGGGAAGTGTTTGTCGGCGGCAGCTGGACCGCCGGTGAGATTGGGCACATGCAGGTGCAGCCACAAGGTCTGCGCTGTAGCTGTGGTCGGTTAGGCTGTCTGGAAACGCTGGTCAGCCATCCGGCGATCCAGCAGCAGTTGGGACAACGTAAAACCGGTTTGCGCTGGCAAAACGCGGCGAGTGAACCGCAGATCGTTGATGAGGTGATGGCGTTAACCGGTCATCATGTGGGACACGCACTCAGTCATGTGATGCAGTTGGTGAATCCGGCCAGTATTATTATTGATGGGCCGTGGAATGCGCATCCTGCTTTTGTGCAGGCGGTGCAGCAAGCGGCACAGAATGGCACATTGGCATTTACCTTTAGCCATACTCAGCTGCATTTCCTGCCGCAGCGTATTGATCCCGCCAACGGTTTGGCGCTGGCGGTGATCGAGCAGTATGAGCGCGCGGTGAATTAAGCGGATTACGCGATACATCGCGCCACTACCGATGATCAAACCCTCGTAGGGTGCGCATTTATGCGCACATTTTGCTGGGGGTTGCTGTGAATCTCGTGCATGGCCCCATAAAGGCCAGCCCGATCGCAAAGAAATCTCGCCTCCATGCAGATCGGCCGCCGCATCCCTGCGGCGGACGCTTTGCTCTTCGGGCTGGCCTTTACGGGGCTTTAAGCATCATCGCTGCTGTTGTCCGTAATGGCATCAATATTCTCTCCCAGCGTTGCTACCTTTATGAACATCAAGCCGTAGCGGCGCAATTTATTGCGCGCCTTCTGGCGCAATCAATGTCGTGGAATATCAAACGACTCGCTGGCCTTGCTGCTGGTGGTGCTCTGCGGCAACTCCGCATCGACGTTAAACTTCTCCAGCACTAAGCCGTGGATTTTCTCCAGCGATACGCCGGCTGTTTCTGGCAGATAGCGGAAGGTGAAGAAGTACATACCCAGCGAGAAAATCGCGAACAGCAGCAGCGGGAAGCCGCCGTGGAACAGATCCAGTAACATCGGGCTGCTGTTCATAATTGGGAAGGTGCTGCTGATGACAAAGTTCGCCAGCGACATCGCACAGATGGAAATTCCCACGCAAATCGAACGAATTTCCGTCGGGAAGATTTCGCCCAGCACCGTCCAGACAATCTGACCCCAGGTCATGCCAAAGAAAATCATATATGCGAACAGACCCACCACCGCCAGTAAACCCGGCAGATGATAGAAGAAGGCGATAAACGAGTAAGCAAGGCAGACACAAGAGGTGATAGCGCCCAGCAACAGCAGTTTACGACGACCTATCTTATCAATCAGCATCATGCCCGCCAGCACGCCAATGAACTGACAAATCGACAGCCAGAAGGTTTGCAGCAGGGCCGAATCAGTACTGCCCGCGACGTTTTTCAGCAACGTTGGACCAAAATACTGAATCACGTTGATGCCGCTGATCTGGTTACCCACGGCCAGACCAATACCGATCACCAGTAATGGGATGGTGGTTTTATCCAGACGCAGGCGCGCTTTATGCTGCTGAGCGGTCTTCTCAGAGAAGGAGTGTTTAATTTCATTGAACACGCTTTCGGCATGCTCGCGGTTGGAGATTTTGGTCAGGGTATCCAGTGCTTCATTGTATTTTCCCTTCAGCACGTTCCAGCGTGGTGACTCAGGAATAAAAGCGATGAAGAAAATAAACAGCGCACAAGGCACCAATGCGGTGGCCAGGATGTAACGCCAGCCCATGGCTATCATCGCTTCTGGCAGCATGGACTTGGTGATGAAGTAGTTCGTCAGCAACACTACCGACTGGCCGCCCACACAGCACACTGCATAGAGCGCGGTGGTGCGGCCACGAAATTTCGACGGTGACAGTTCAGCCAGATAGATGGGGGAGATCACCGAAGCCAGACCAATGGCTAATCCACCAATCATTCGGAACAGCACGAACACGGTGAAGTTGTGTGCGATGGCGGTGCCGATCACCGAAACGGTAAACAGTAATGCGGTGATAGCGAGGGACTTTTTACGGCCTAATTTATCGCTCAGGCGCGGGGCAATAAAACAACCCACTAAACTGCCGAGCAGAATATTCGAAACGGCCCAACCGGTCTCTGCGGGCGTCAGCTGGAAGTATTCGCTTAATGGTTCAATTGCACCGGAGATGATAGAAGAGTCATAACCCATTAACAGTCCGCCAAATGCCGCGACGGTACAGCAAAGGATGACGTACTTCATGTTGTAGCGTTTTTGCCTGGTATCCATTGTTATAGCCCCTTGTCTCTACAGCCTGAACGTTACGTGTTCAGAAAGAGGAGTGGTGTAGGTTATCGATGTTCAGCGTTATTCACTCGAGGTAATCACCATGGAATATATGTTCTAAATGATGGTTTTTGGATCATTTTTTCCAGAAAGTGTGAAGGATGTTGCGAAAATTGCTGTTGGTCGTGATCTCGTCAGGGCCATAAATGGCTGAAATGATGGGTTTCTTATCAAATCGCTATAAAACAACATTGCATTTTTTGTTTTCTATTGAAAATGTCTGAAATTTTCATTCTGCAATTTCACGATGATTTTTCCTCATCATTGATACTGTGTGTTCGTTTCATTTTTTGGCGGGCAACGGGCATAATACGTTGATTGACAGGCCATCTTTGCGGACGTCGCAATGAAAACGCAGCGCATCACTCTGGACGATATTGCTACCCTGGCGGGCGTCACCAAAATGACGGTTAGCCGCTATTTACGCACGCCGGAAAAGGTTAAAACGGAAACGGCGGAGAAAATCGCTGGCGTGATTGCCGAAATCGGCTACATCCCCGATCCTGAAAACGCCGCCGTGGCGAACCAAAGCCAGCCGCGCATCGGTGTATTGATCCCTTCATTTAACAACCAAATCTTTGCCGATTTGCTGGCAGGCATTGAGTCCGTGACCAGTGCGCACGGTTATCAGACGCTGGTGGTCAACTATGACTACAACGCCCAGCGCGAAGAAGAGCAGATTGCTACCGTGCTGGCGTTCAATATTAAAGGGCTGATTCTGACGGAATCGGTGCACACCGTGCGCGCTGAGAAATACCTCAATGCCGCCAACATCCCTGTGGCAGAAGTGATGGGCCTTACCGAGGCAAACGGGCGCATTAACGTGGGGTTTGATAACTATCGCGCAGGTTATGATATGACATCCATGTTGCTGGCCAGCGGCAAGCAGCGCGTCATCTACTTTGGTTCGATGTCCGATCGCCGTGATGAGCAGCGCTATGCGGGTTATCGTGATGCGGTAGAAGCGGCAGGTTTTCCGGCAGGGCGTATTGTGCCGAACAAGGTCTCTTCAGTATCGATTGGTACCGGCATGATGACGCTGGCGCGCCAGCTCTATCCGGAGATGGATGCCATTCTGTGTACCAATGATGATTTGGCGGTTGGGGTATTGCAGGAGTGCCAGGCCGCAGGTATTGCGGTCCCTCAGGCCATGGCGATTGCCGGTTTCCACGGACTCGATATCGGTCAGGCGACCACGCCACGCTTAGCCAGCGTCATCACCCCGCGATTTGAGATGGGAAAAGTGGCGACCGAAATCGTGTTGAAAAAGATTAATCAGCAACCCACCATCGAACAGGTCAACCTGCATTACCGGCTTTCCATGGGTGCGACCATCTGAAATGAAACCGATGCGCATTAATGCGCACCCTACGAATATCGCGCACGATTGCCGCCACTAACTCCTCACGATTGCCGTAGGGTCGCCATTAATGGCGACCTGATGCGTCGGGACTCAATCCCGTGCGATATTGGTCGGTGGCGCGATCGAAGGCTGTTTGTGATGCGCGCGCTTCAGGAAACGGCTCTCCAGCACATTCCACGAGGTGTAAGCCAGTGCCAGCGTGATCACGATGGTCAATCCCAGGCCGATAAAGGCATTGGTGGCAAACAAACCAAAATGCTGCAGCACCTGGATAATCGGCCAGTGGTACAGGTACATGCCGTAAGACAGGTCACCGTATTGGCTGATCTTGACCTCTTTGCACAGGTTGGTGCAGAACAGAATCACCACAGACGAGAAGGCGATCGGCTCAATAATGAAGGAATACTGAGTATTCTTGAACAGCAGGAACACCACCAGAGACACAATCGTAATCTCCTTCAGGCGATCGAAGGTCGGCTGATGTATCGCCAACAGACTGCCAAAGAAGAAGAAAGAAGAGAGTGAAACAAACTGTTTTGCCAGCGTGTCAGCTTTCGGCCCGGTATACAGCGAGGTGAAGTAGAAGAACCACGCGCAGGAGATGATGAAAATGATACTCCAGACTTTAAGCGGGCTTTTCTTCATCAGCGGAACGATAAACGGCAGCAGCACGTAGAGTGTCAGTTCGGCTTTAATCGTCCACAGTGAACCATCCATCGGCTGGTTGGGGTTGCTGGTAAAGACACCCGGCAGTGAAGGCTGAATGAAGTTCAGGAACGAGAAGTTGGCAATCAGATATTTGATGGTCTCTTTATTTTTCAGGAAATCCATCAGCGGCAGCGTCGTCAGGCACATGCCAATTACGAAACAAAGAATAATGACGAATATATAAGCGGGCAGAATACGTTGAGCGCGCTTAATAAAATAGGACGTGAGTGATTTACTTCTTAAGTAACTTTTCGCAATAAGGAATCCACTTATTGCGAAAAACCCTCGTACGGCAAAGTCACTATTTAAAAATTGAGACAGGAACCGAATATCGGCACTTCTGGTGACTTCAGCGGCATGCACCAGCATGACGATAAAGGCGAGAGAGAACCTGACGATATCAAAATTATTTTTTCGTTCATATCTGCATTCTTTCATTGAGTGACTTGGCGCCAGTGAGTCTTGAATAGTCTGGTTTAAAATTGCTAAGAATATTCCTAACTCTGTTGGCACAGATGTGAGTCTATTAGAGGTTCAAGGAAAGAAAAATGCAAGCGATGACCAGTACCACTAAAACATTCAGAATTTCCTTATGCGTCTATCGGCTTTATCTGAGAAATAAAAAACGCTAGCCCGGAGGCTAGCGTTTAGGTGTTGGGTATTACAGCTTAAATGTTTGCGAAACTTCGTAACCGGTTATCGACTGTTTACTGGAAATGGTATTGTAATAAAGATAATAGAGTACCATTAAAACGGTAATCGCGACGGCCGCAACTTTCTTGAGTTTTTTGGTTTCCCAAATACAGAGGGAAATAAGCACCGGTTCAACTTGCAACAGGTAGTTTGCCAGTCGGCCACCGGAGGCGTAGTCCTGCAGCGCCATCCTGATACCCGCACCAATCGCGAACGTGATGACCAGGATGTAATAAGTATTAAACTTCACCGGATCGAAGTTTTTGATTCTGTCGCTCAACAGCATAAAGCTAAAGATAAATACAAAGCCGATATTCTTCAGGTTTGAGAGCGTCAGGATACCCTGATCCTGGGTCGATTCTTGGTTAGCGTAACCCATTGCCCTGTCACCCAATCCACCAAGGTGGCTGGAAAGCACAGCAATCAACGCCGAGCTGCCCATAAAGGCGAGGGGCAAGCTGGCCACAACAATCAAAATAGGAATATATTTGTTTTTCCTCACAATCATCGCCATGGGAATGAGCAGGGCAATAATCCCGGTTGCGTGGCTGATAAAGGAAAGAATAAAGGTGGTGATCATCCCGGATTTACTGCGGCGGGACATATGATAAACAAAGCCCATTAAGAACGCGGAACATAAACCAAATCGAATCTGGTTCATGTCTTTGTTAATAAACAGGTGAGCAGAGTAGACGGCCAGGGCCACAATCGGCAGCGGTGTCAGCTTGCGGAAATACCAGGCATTGACGCAGACCGCGATCACCGTAAAGACATAGATAAAGATATCGGGATTGGCGGTAAATACGCGTGTGAGACCTGCTATGGCATAGATCGCGGGTTCGTAGCGGAATTCTTCTGCGGTGCGCCAGAATCCTTCAATAACAATTTTATCGACGAAGTGAACAAAGAAATCACGATACTGGAAATCATCCAGACCTGTTCCCAGACCACGAATTCCGCCGAAAGTAAATAACACGACAACGGCAACAAAATAAACGTATGATCTGATTTGTGCTGTGTTTTCATTTTTACTTAACATAACTTCGACAAGCGCGACGAAAGTCAGGCTAAGACTTATGATCCAGTAAATTCCCATGGTCACAGATTCTTATAGTTTAAAATTTACTTATAACATATGGCCTTGTTAACGTAAACATGAGAAAAGTCTAATTTTTCTTGGCCCAGTATTATAGTGGGTGCAGGTGAGTAATATTATTTGTTACTTTATCAGGGTTATTCATTTGATTTGATTCTCTCTGGGACAGGCGTTAGGCAGCGAAGCCTTAGGAAAACTTTTGGTTTTGTCATTTGTTACTGATTTTACTCAGAATTTGGAGTCATAGAGATGAAGTTCCCTCATTTATCGGCTGTGCTTTTCTTGTTGTATCTTCCGGCTGCTTTTGCCAATAAGGAAATTCCTATCTGGCCAAATGAAGTGTCAGGAAATAATAAATTCATTAATTTTAGTAAAAACCCAGCCAACAATAATCGCGCTGTCACAAATGTCGATTCTCCAGAAATGATTTATGTTCCACCGGTCGGGAAAAATAATCACTCGGCTGTGCTAATCATTCCCGGTGGGGGTTTTTCTTATATTATGCAGGACGCTGAAGGACTCGATGTGGCAAAGGTGCTGAGCCAAAAAGGGTATTCCTCGTTTGTATTAATTTATCGTATGCCGCGCGCGGGTTCAGAGGTTAACCGGAATAATGCATTTTCTGATGTGCAGCGAGCGATGCGCATGATTCGCGGCCATGCGGCAGACTATCGCATTGCCTCCAATCAGATTGGCGTGATGGGGTTTTCAGCCGGGGCATTCCTCGCCGCCAATGTGAGTAACAGCCCCGACGCCAACAATTACACGGCTGTTGATGCGCAGGATCAGGTTTCCGCACGGCCCGATTTCACCGCACTGATCTATCCGGTTCTGTCACTGAAAAATGGCGTGACGCATGTGGGCACACGCACGGCGATGTACGGCAAAGATATCAGCCAGGCTGACATTGATCAGTATTCACAGGAAGACCGTGTAAGCGGAAACACTCCGCCGACATTCCTTGCGCAGGCGCTGGATGATGGCACGGCTTCGCCCAGAAACACGTTACAGATGTTTGATGCCCTGCGTAAAAACCATGTGAAGGTGGAGATGCATCTATTCCAGCAGGGCGGGCACGGTTTCGGCACCGCACTGAAAAAGAATATTCCGGCCAAAAACTGGCTGACTCTGTTCAGTGACTGGCAAGCGAGCCTGGTGCAGAAAGCGGGATAAATTGTTGCCGCCTGGCGCGTTTGCTAGAGTGTCGTGAACTTTAGAGGAACCCTCCATGCCCCGCGACAACCGAATGTCCCGCTCCCTGCACGCGCTGATTCATCTCGATCGGCACGTTAAACGCGCCACGTCTGAAGCCATGGCCAAAATGTTGGGCACTAATCCGGTGGTGGTACGCCGCATGATGTCCGGACTGCGCGAAAAAGGCTATGTGGTGTCGGAGAAAGGGCACGGCGGTGGCTGGGAGCTTCGGGTAGAGCTAAACGCGATAACGCTGCTCGATGTTTATCAGGCCATTGGCTCACCGGCGCTGTTCAGCATCGGGCCTGCTGCCGATCCCTCGCCGTGTCTGGTGGAGCATGCGGTTGATGAGCGTCTCGACCAGGCACTCAACGAAGCGGAAGTGGTGCTGCTTAATCGCTTTAGCCAAATCACCGTGGCCGATATTGCCGATGATTACCTAAGCAAAATGGCAAAACTGGGGCTGGAAGCCGAGCCCCATCCGCTGTGCAGTGATGAGTCTTAATCCTGCTTCTGTAAGGTGATCTGCGCGTTATGTTTCATCACGTGCGTGGTCACTGCTGCCTGGAATACTTTGAACATCAGACCGTTGATAAAGGTGGTCAGGGTCAAGGTAATAAACGCCGTCATCACCCAATCAATCACCGCCATATCGCTGTGCAGCAGGTAAGGGCGATAAATCAGCATGCCGACCAGCACTGTCCAGTGACTCATGCAGTAAAAGCAGTGAAACAAGTGGCCGAGTAGCGCGTGCTTTTTGGCCGTCCAGGCACGCAGTCTGGCAAACAATTCGGTTTGGGTGATGGTCATCGCGATGCTGGCCGCCGCCAGTGCAATCGCCACACATGTCCATACGTCCGGGGTGATCATGCTGTTCATCTTCTCTCCTGCTCTGTGTTTATCATGTAACTTACATTATTACATGATAGGTTAAGTCGCAAGCACCCAACTTCAGCAACCTGTGCGCCACATTGGCGAGATTTCGTTATTTATTGGCTTTAATACTAAACATAGCCAGAGAAGGCTTTTTTATAATGCTGCTGACGTGTTTAACCGCCCGCAGGAGGAAAGATGGATATTCACGCAGCCTGTATGCATCAACTGATGCAGTGGATCGAAGACAACATTGAACAGCGATTGATTTTGGAAACCGTGGCGCGACGCGTCGGCTATTCGCAGTGGCACTTGCAGCGTTTGTTCCGCAGCCACACTGGCATTGCGTTAGGGACTTATATTCGAGAGCGCAAACTCACGGCCTCGGCGATTGCCTTAGTGAATAGCAACATGCCGCTGATGGAGATAGCGATCAAATATGGTTTTGAGTCGCAGCAGACGTGGTGTCGCACCTTCCGCCGCATGTACCATCTGCCGCCCGGTGCGTTTCGCCGTAAATATCAGCACAGCCTGCCAGAGATTGATGGGCCTACGAGTCTTCTGATGCTGCAAGCGCAGACGCGGCAGGCGGCGTAAGGTATTTGCCCGGCGTCGAACCAAATGCGCTGCGAAAAGCGCTGATATAACTGCTGACGCTATCAAAGCCAACCTGCCAGGCCACCTGCTGCACGCTTTTACCCGCAGCCAGCCCTTCCAGTGATTTCAGTAGCCGCGAGACCTGGCGATAACGCGACAGGCTCATGCCCACCGCACTGGCCCAATGGCGACTCAGGCTGCGCGGGCTGAGCCCAGCCCACTGTGCCAGTTCCGGCCCGGTGCGCGCATCCCCGGGATCGTCCATCAGCAGACGTGCAATCTGCCGCAGTCGCGGCTCTTCAGGCAGCGGCAGCGTTAAGGCATGTTCAGTGGATTCGTACAGTTCATCCAGAAACACATCGCACAAGCGGTTATAGCGCTCGCTGCCCCAGCTATCAGGCGACAAGCTTGCCAGCCGCTCGGCCAAGGGTTCCAGCACCGAAGGGCAGGAGAGTAGCACCGGACGCTTGGGCAGCGGTGCGGTCAGCGCTTCATCCACCAACACCGTCCAGCCCAGCACCCGGCCTGGCCCGATAATCGCGTGTTCAAAGTGCGGCGGAATCCAACCCACCAAGCGCGGTGGATTGGCAAAAATCCCCGACGGCGTGTTCACCGTCATCATCCCCTGTTTCAGGCAGTAAAGCTGGCCCGCCGCGTGGTGATGGGTGCGGCTTTCCCGATCCAACTGCTTGGATAACGACGCCGCAATCACTTTGGGCGCATCCGGCTGTTGCAGCCGTTGGCGCAACTCTTCCGCACGCGGATCGCCGCAGAAGGTGAGCTTATCGTTGGGATGGATGAGCATGGGGACTCCGCAATGTTATTAAGGTTGCAACATGGCGGAGGCAATTGCAGAAGTAAAGAGCCAAACTTGCTGTACATCGGCAAGCTGATAAGTCCAACTTGTAATGAAGACTTACAGGTTGCTCAAGTTCATCTTTTGGGAATCAAACGAGATAAGGAAGTGGCGGAAGATCACAGGAGTCGAACCTGCCCGGGACCGCTGGCGGCCCCAACCGGATTTGAAATCCGGCCGCCTCACCGGAGACGACGATCTTCCTTTAAAGAAGCAGCGGAAGTATAGCGAGAATGCGCCACGAAATCTTGATCTTAGCCGTGCGCTACAGCACGTTCTCGCCGTGAAGTTGCCGATACTCCTTGGGCGTGCTGGCGTAGCTCTTCTTAAATACTGAATAGAAATATTGCAGTGACGGATAGCCGCACATTTGAGATATCTCGTTAATATTCAATGAAGAAGAGGCTAACAGCTCGCGTGCTTTCTCCAACTTTTCGCGATGAATCATGGCATGAATAGTGTCGCCAGTCTCATCACGAAAACGCTTTTCCAGGTTTGAACGGGACATGCCAATCGCATCCAACACCTGTTCGACTTTGATCCCTTTGCAGGCATTAAAGCGGATGTAGTGCATGGCCTGAATCACAGCAGGGTCGTGCAGCGAACGGAAATCCGTGGAGCGGCGGGCAATCACTTTGACCGGCGGCACCAGAATGCGCTGCAGCGGCAGGGATTGTTTATCCAGTAAACGGTGCAGCAATTTCGCGGCTTGATAGCCCATCTGCCGCGTGCCTTGGGCGACGGAGGAGAGGGCAACGCGGGACAGATAGCGGGTCAGCTCTTCGTTATCGATACCAATCACCGTAAGCTTCTCTGGCACCGGGATTTTAAGATGCTCGCACGCCTGTAACAGATGGCGCGCTCGCGCATCGGTGACGGCAATAATACCGGTTTGCGGTGGCAGCGTTTGCAGCCAGTCCGCGAGGCGGTTCTGGGCGTGCTGCCAGTTTTCCGGTGCGGTTTCCATGCCCTGATACACCACGCCCTGATAGCGTTCGCGCATCACCAGCTGACGAAACGCCTGCTCACGCTCTTGCGACCAACGCTTGCCGCTGGAAGCAGGCAAACCGTAGAAGGCAAAACGGTTGATGCCTTTCTCTTTCAGATGCAGGAAGGCACTCTCCACCAATGCCGCGTTATCGGTGGCGATGTAGTGCACTGGCGGATAATCTTCCGGCTGATGATACGAGCCGCCGACACCAACAATCGGCACCTGGACATTGGCCAGCAGAGTTTCGATCGAACTGTCGTCGTAATCGGCAATCACCCCATCGCCCAGCCACTCGCGGATATTCTCAATACGGCAGCGAAAATCCTCTTCAATGAAGATATCCCAGTCGGTTTGCGACGCCTGTAAATACTCGCCGACCCCTTCCACAACCTGGCGGTCATACACCTTGTTGGCGTTGAATAACAAGGTAATGCGGTAACGTTTCTCATGCATGGTGGCGCGTTCCCTTAAACCCTCAGCGCATTGCATAGCACGGCTGCAAGGACAGCAGAAATGGTTTGCGCCACAATGTGATCGCCCACGCGATTACACCCGGCGACGCGTGGCGGTATCCATCCACACCGCCAGCAGCAAGATCGCGCCTTTCACGATGTACTGCCAGAACGTCGGGACATCCATCATGCTCATGCCGTTATCCAGTGAGGCCATGATAAACGCGCCCATCACCGCTCCGGCGACCGAACCCACGCCGCCCGCGAGGCTGGTGCCACCAATTACGCAGGCGGCAATCGCATCCAGCTCTGCAATGTTACCGGCAGAGGGGGAACCCGCACCCAGGCGAGAGCTGAGGATTAGTCCGGCAATCGCCACCATCACGCCATTGATCGCAAACACCGCCAGCTTGGTGCGCGCCACATTAATCCCGGAAAGACGCGCGGCATCAAGATTGCCACCAATGGCATAAATCCGGCGACCAAAGGCGGTGCGCGTCGCCATAAACATGCCCGCCAGCAACAGCAGTGCCAGCAGCAAGACCGGCGTCGGCACCCCGCGATAATCATTCAGTAGCCAGATAGCTCCCAGCACCAGCACAGCCGTGATCGCCTGACGGGCCACGGTACTGGTTGCGGCGGGTTGGCTCAGCCCTAACTGTTGACGTCGCAGGCGTAAGCGCCATTGCCAGAGAATAAACAGCGCCAGGCCGACAAAACCAAAGCCGAACCCTACGCCGCCAGGCAGATAACTTTGCCCAATCTGCGACATTGCCGGGCTGGTAGGGGCGACGGTGGTGCCATCAGTGATGCCGACTAAGATGCCACGAAATGCCAGCATGCCTGCCAGCGTCACGATGAACGAAGGCACTTTGCGATACGCCACCCACCAACCATTCCAGGTCCCCAGCAGCAGACCCAGCACCAGGGTTACGACGATGGTGAGCGGCAGCGGCCAGCCAAGCCAGACATCGAAAATCGCGGCGGCACCGCCCAACAGACCCATCATGGAACCCACTGACAGATCGATTTCCGCAGAGATGATCACAAACACCATCCCCACCGCCAGGATGCCGGTAATCGCCGTTTGGCGTAGCAGATTGGAGACATTGCGTGCGCTCAGCCAGGCACCGTCGGTGGTCCAGGTGAAGAACAGCGCAATCAGTAAAATCGCGCCCAGCATCACTAACACTTGCAGATTCAGTCGCGGAAGTTTGCCCGGTGTGGGCGTGCCCGGCAGGCTCTGTGTGCTCTCGGTTTTAAGCATAATGTTCACTCCGCAGAGCGGCTTCCATCACCTGCTCCTGAGTTAGATTGTTGTTAATCAGATCGGCTTTGATTTGCCCTTCATGCATCACCAAAACGCGATCGCTCAGGCCCAGTACTTCGGGCAGCTCGGACGAAATGACAATCACCGCGATGCCTTGTTGCACCAAGGCGTTGATCAGCAGGTAGATCTCCTGGCGTGCGCCCACGTCAATGCCGCGCGTGGGCTCATCCAGAATCAGGATTTTGGGATTGAGCAGCAGGCACTTCGCCAGAATGGCTTTTTGCTGATTGCCGCCACTCAGCCGTCCAATCGCCAAATCGGGAGAGGAGGTTTTGACGCGCAGGCGACGAATCGCAGCGTTGATGGCCTGCTGTTCGGCAGCTTCATCCAGTGTGGAAAGGCGATGGCTAAACTGATCGAGTGCCGCCAGCGTGATGTTTTTCCCCACGCCCATCAGCGGCACGATGCCATCTTTTTTACGATCTTCCGGCACCATGGCGATGCCGTGCGCAATAGCATCGCGACAGTCATGGATTTTTACGGGCCTACCGTTGATGGCAATATCGCCCTGCCAGCGGCCCGGCCAGACGCCAAACAAACACTGTACCGTTTCGGTACGTCCGGCACCGACCAGCCCGGCAATCCCCAGGATTTCACCGCGCCGGAGGCTGAACGAAACATCATTCACCCGGCGCACATGGCGGTTAACTGGATGCCAGGCCGTGAGGTTTTTGACTTCCAGCAGGGTGTCACCGATATCGTGCGGTTGATGCGGATAGAGCGCGGTCAGTTCGCGTCCCACCATCATGGTGATGATGTCATCTTCACTCAAACCGGCCGCCGGACGCGTGGCAATATGTTGTCCATCGCGGATCACGCAGATGGTGTTAGAGATGGCTTTCACTTCATTGAGTTTGTGCGAGATGTAGATGCAGGCGATGCCATGCTCACGCAGGTTGTTGATAATGCTCAGCAGCACTTCGGTTTCCTGCTCGGTGAGCGAGGAGGTCGGCTCATCCAGAATCAGCAGCCGAACCTGTTTATTTAGTGCTCGGGCGATCTCCACCAACTGCTGCTGACCAAGCCCCAGCTCACCGACTTTGGTGGTAGGCGACACATCCAGCTTCACCCGCGCCAGCAGCTGCTGGCAGCGCAGCGTCATGGTTTCATCATCGACCATGCCAAAACGGCCCAATTCGGCACCGAGGAAAATGTTCTCCATCACCGTGAACTGGCGCACCAGCGCCAGTTCCTGATGAATGATCACAATGCCTTTGCGTTCGGTATCACGAATGGTCTGCGCCTGAATCAGGTCGCCGGCAAAGTGAATCTCACCGTCAAAATCACCGTGCGGATAGAGCCCGCAGAGGATTTTCATCAAGGTCGATTTGCCAGAACCATTCTCGCCGCACAGTGACATCACTTCACCTGCATCCAGCCGCAGACTGATATCATCCAGCGCTTTCACCGCGCCGAAACGTTTGGTGATGTGCTTCATTTCCAGCAGCATAGGGAGTCCTCCTCGCAGCGGTGCTTAGAGTTCGCTTTGTTTGTGGAAGCCGTCTTTCACCACGGTACTTTCGATATTGTCTTTGTTGACGGGAATGGGCGTCAGCAGGCGTGAGGGCACTTCCTTCAGGCCATTATTGAGTTTGCCGTTGCTGGCAGGCGTTTGGTTATCGCCGAGTTCTACGGCAATTTTCGCGGCTTCGGTAGCGAGTTCGGTGATGGGTTTATACACCGTCATGGTTTGTGTGCCATTCATGATGCGTTTGATGGCGGCCAGGTCGGCATCCTGACCGGAAATTGCGACTTTGCCTGCCAGACCTTGCGCACTTAGCGCCTGAATCGCGCCGCCTGCGGTGGCATCATTGGAGGCGACGACCGCATCAATATGGTTGCCGTTGGCGGTTAGGGCATTTTCCATGATTTTCAGCGCGTTCTCAGGTAACCAGGCATCGACCCACTGATCGCCCACCACTTTGATGCTGCCGTTGTCGATGTACGGTTTTAACACCTTCATCTGTCCCGCGCGGAACAGGCGAGCATTATTATCGACTGGCGAGCCGCCCATCATAAAATAGTTACCTTTTGGCACCTGCTTCACAATGCTTTCGGCCTGCAGTTCGCCGACTTTTTCATTATCAAAGGAAATATAGAAATCAATGTCAGCATTATTAATCATACGGTCATAAGCCAGCACTTTAATGCCTTCGCGTTTAGCTTCGGCTACCACGTTACTTAATACCTGTCCGTTATAAGGAATGATCACCAGCACATCGACACCACGGTTGATCATATTTTCAATTTGCGACATCTGCGTTTCTTCATTGCCGTTGGCCGACTGGACAAAAACACTGGCCCCTAAAGATTCGGCCTGTTTAACAAAAATGTCGCGGTCTTTTTGCCAGCGTTCCAGACGTAAGTCATCGATCGCCATACCAATTTTCACTTCTTTCGCTATACCGGTTTGGCTAAACAGGGCCAGCGCAGCGCAGGCAGCTAACAGCGTATATTTCATTTTCATCATGGTCATCCTGTAGGTTGAGGCTATTGTCGTTGTAAGGCTATGAACCAAGCGGATGAATTGTTGCCTTGAGTTTCAGATAACATCAATTACTGATTTTTATCCGGCTATTACGTTTTTTTGTTTATTTGTGATTCTTTGAG
>NZ_BBOC01000063.1:0-29957 GCF_001485335.1 Type-D symbiont of Plautia stali
GCCGGGTCAGTTTGAGCAAGCCGGCCTTCCCGCTTCTGAGCACTGGAAAATTTATCTGGTGACGATGCTGGTGGCGTTTGTGGCTGTGGTGCCCTTCATAATTTATGCCGAAGTCAAACGCCGCATGAAACGTGTGTTTGTCGGCTGTGTTGCCATGATCCTGATCGCGGAAATTGTACTCTGGGGTGCAGAGGGTCATTTCTGGACGCTGGTGATTGGCGTACAGCTGTTCTTCCTTGCCTTTAATCTGATGGAAGCGATTCTGCCCTCTCTGATCAGTAAAGAGTCACCGCCAGGCTATAAAGGAACCGCGATGGGGATTTACTCCACCAGCCAGTTTATTGGTGTGGCGATTGGCGGCAGCATGGGCGGCTGGGTCTTTGGCCACTTTGATGCCCAGACGGTATTTCTGGTGGGTGCAATTGTGGCGGCAGCGTGGCTGTTTGTGGCGATGTCGATGCAGGAGCCACCCTATGTCAGCAGTCTGCGTATGGTGTTAAGTGATAACGTGTTAGCAGTCCCTAACCTGGAGAAGCGTCTGAAAGCACAACCGGGGGTTTCTTCGGTGTTTATCGTGCCGGAAGAGAAGAGCGCGTACATCAAAATAGACAGTAAAGTGACGAGCCGCGTCGAAATCGAAGCGCTGCTCGCCAGCTGTTAATTTGAGATAAAACAAACCTTAGCGACGCAATTTATTACGCGATAAATCGCGCCGCTTCGGTTAAATGGCATCACGATAGCGACATCGGGATGCCAGAGCATGCCAATCCTTACAACGACATATCCACCACAATACGTCCTTCAATCTTGCCAGCGTGCATACGAGCAAAGATATCGTTGATATTGACCAGTGGTTCGACCGCGACGTTCGCTTTCACCTTATGACGACCCGCGAAATCCAACGCTTCCTGCAAATCTTTACGCGTGCCAACAATTGAACCACGCACTGTAATACCATCCAGCACCATATCGAAGATCGACAGGTCGAATTTACCCGGTGGCAGACCATTCAGCACCATGGTCCCGCCGCGACGCATGGTACCAATCGCTTGTTCGAAGGCCTTAGGCGAAACCGCCGTTACCAGCACGCCGTGTGCGCCGCCAAAACTTTCCTGGAACACTTTCGCAGGATCAACGTTCTTCGCATTGGCCACCACGCTGGCACCCAAGCGCTTAGCAAACGCTAGCTTCTCATCGTCGATATCAACCGCAGCGACATTCAGCCCCATCGCCACCGCGTACTGCACCGCCATATGCCCTAAGCCACCGATGCCCGATACCACTACCCAATCACCCGGTTTGGTGTCGGTCATTTTCAGGCCTTTGTAAACCGTCACACCGGCGCAGAGAATGGGCGCGATTTCGTTGTAATCGATATTTTCCGGGATAATGCCAACGTAGTTAGCATCCGCCAGGCAGTATTCCGCGAAGCTGCCGTTCACTGAATAACCCGCGTTCTGCTGCGATAAACACAGCGTTTCCCAACTATCGAGACAGTGCTCACAGTGACCACAAGCTGAATACAGCCATGGCACGCCGACGCGATCGCCCAGTTTAAGATGTTTCACGCCCTCACCCAGCGCCACCACCTGGCCGACACCTTCGTGGCCCGGAATGAAAGGTGGGTTGGGCTTGATGGGCCAGTCACCCTCTGCAGCATGCAGGTCGGTATGGCACACGCCGGTAGCAGCGATTTTCACCAAAATCTGGCCCGGCCCGACTTGTGGAACCGGCACTTGTTCAATCACTAACGGCTCGCCGAAGGCTTTGACGACAGCAGCTTTCATGGTGGTTTTGATTTGCATATTCATCGTTCTCTCTCCATTTGATCGGATGCGGACTTAGAACAAGCCCAAAGGCGCAGTGCCATAGCTGACCAGCAGATTTTTGGTTTGTTGATAGGCGCTCAGCGCCATTTTGTGGGTCTCGCGTCCCACGCCCGATTGCTTATAGCCACCGAATGCCGCGTGTGCAGGATAGATGTGATAGCAGTTGGTCCAGACGCGACCCGCTTTGATACCACGCCCCATGCGGTACGCCAGATTGGTGTCTCTGGTCCACACACCTGCACCAAGACCAAACTGGGTTTCATTGGCAATCGCCAAAGCTTCCGCTTCGTCTTTAAAGGTGGTGATACCAATCACCGGTCCAAAAATCTCTTCCTGGAAACAACGCATCTGGTTAGTGCCTTTGATCAGGGTTGGCTGAATATAAAATCCGTTATCCAGCTCTGCGGCGACGCTGGCGCGATCGCCTCCTGTTAGAATTTGCCCGCCTTCGTCACGGGCAATGTTGATATATGACAGTATTTTGTCGAATTGCTGACGTGAGGCCTGCGCACCGATCATGGTGTCGGTATCCAGCGGATCGCCGCGGCGAATGTTGGCGACTTTGTCCATCACGCGTGCCATAAACGGCTCATAGATGGATTCATGGATCAAGGCACGGGACGGACAGGTACAGACTTCGCCCTGATTGAAGAAGCCCAACACCAACCCTTCCACGGCTTTTTCGATAAAGTCCGATTCACCGTCCATCACGTCGGCAAAGTAAATATTGGGTGATTTGCCGCCCAACTCTACCGTGCAGGGAATGATGTTCTCCGCCGCGCAAGCCATGATATGGCGCCCGACAGGCGTTGAACCGGTGAAGGCGATCTTGGCAATACGTTTGCTGGTTGCCAGTGCTTCACCGGCTTCGCGGCCAAAACCTTGCACCACGTTCAGTACGCCCGCCGGGAACAGATCGCCAATTAACTCCATCAACAAGGTGATCGCCAGCGGCGTTTGCTCTGCAGGCTTTAGCACCACGCAGTTGCCTGCCGCCAGCGCCGGTGCCAGTTTCCAGGCGGCCATCAACAGCGGGAAGTTCCAGGGAATGATTTGGCCCACCACGCCCAGTGGCTCGTGGAAATGATAAGCCACGGTGGTTTCATCAATCTCTGCGGTACTGCCTTCCTGTGCACGCAGGCAGCCTGCAAAATAGCGGAAGTGATCCACCGCCAGCGGTAAATCCGCATTCAGGGTTTCTCGAATCGGTTTTCCGTTATCCCAACTTTCCGCGACGGAGAGCATTTCGAGATTGGCTTCAATGCAGTCGGCCACCTTCAACAGCAGGTTGGCACGATGTTGTACGCTGGTTTTTCCCCAGGCGTCAGCGGCCTGATGAGCAGCGTCCAGTGCTAAATCGATATCGCGTGCATCCGAACGCGGAAATTTCGCAATATCGCTGCCATCAACTGGCGAGGTGTTAGTGAAATACTGGCCGCTGAGAGGCTCTGTGAATTTGCCCGCAATAAAATTACCGTAGGTCGCTTTGAAGGTCACCAAAGCGCCGGGCGTACCGGGATGTGCATAACGCATCGCAAACTCCTTCATGTAGGGTCAGGTCTTATAAGCTGGCAGCGGCAACCTGTGGGTCAACAGATTGAACAGCCCGCTGCCGTGATGACTATTGCAGCGGACGTGCCAGTTTTTTTCAGCTTGCGAAAATTTAAAAAATCGTTATATCTATCATCGCGTTATAAAACCAATAGCCCTTTTAATCGCGCGGGTTCTGACAGTTAAAATCCTCATCTGTGTTGCGTATCGCAACACCACAGAAACCGAACCGCTACAATGTCGCAACACTTTCGCTTAGGCATGAGGTTACCAATGCAGGGAAATTCAGCCGCGTCTGCCGTTCATACCAATCCGCTCTTGAGCGACTCCTGGTTCCGTAGCCAGCTGTATGGTCTCGACCGCACCGCCGATGATTTTCCGCGCGTTCGCCAGGGCGAACTGGCCGATGTGCTTGCCAGTAATGCTGGCTTACAACAGTTCGCGCAGCCGGTGATCAAACAACTGGCGCAGAAACTGGCCGAGAAACAGTCAGTATTGATCCTCTCTGATGCGGCCGGGCTGGTGCTGAATACTTTTGGCGATATGCAATCGATGGAGAAAGCGCAACGCTTTGCCCTGGCGCCAGGCAATCTGTGGAGTGAATGTGGACGCGGCACCAACGCCATTGGCACTGCACTCGCAATTAATGATGGCTGTGAGATCGACGGTCATCAGCACTTCCTTACCCTCAATCAAGACCTGTATTGCGCAGCGATGCCGCTGCAGATGCCCAATGGACAGATTGCGGGCGTTTTGGACATTTCTGGCCCAGCGCACTTCCCTCACCCGCAAACCTTCCAGTGGGTGCAGGCCGCCGCGAAGCAGATCGAATATTTGTGGGTTAAGCAGAGCCTGCATCCACAACAGTGGCTGATGAGCCTGCATGTCGAACCACAGGGCATTGATACCAGCGATGAGTTGCTGCTGGTGTTTTCCGATAACGTGCTGACGGCCGCCAACCGCATTGCGATGCGGGAGTTGGCACTGAGCGCCGAGCAACTGGGTACGCTAACGTTTCAACAACTGTTTCCGCAGCTAGAACAGCAGGCCAATAGCATCCCGCTGCCGATCGATTATGCCCAGCAACACTATTATTTCCGCCTGCGCGCGCCCCATCGCCAGCACTTTGCGACACCGAGTGAACCCGCCGTCGATCTGCCCTTCTCATTACGCCGTGATGGCGAAAAAATGGTGCGCCTGATGAATGCGGGTGTTTCACTCTGTATTCACGGAGAAACCGGCAGCGGCAAAGAGTATGTGAGCCGTGCGCTGCACCAGCAAAGCCGCTGGCGTGACGGTAAATTTGTCGCGATCAACTGTGCGGCCATCCCCGAAGCGTTAATCGAGTCGGAGCTGTTTGGTTATCAGCCCGGTGCCTTTACCGGCGCCAGCAAAAATGGCTACATCGGTAAAATCCGCGAGGCCGATGGCGGCGTGCTGTTCCTGGATGAGATCGGCGATATGCCGCTGTCGTTGCAAACCCGTCTGCTGCGCGTGCTGCAGGAGAAAGAAGTGGCGCCACTCGGGTCCAGTCGCAGTTGGCCGGTGAACTTTGCCGTGATTTGCGCCACGCACCGTGATTTAGCGCAGCGAGTGGCTGAAGGCGAATTCCGCGAGGATCTGTTGTACCGCCTGCAGGAATTTTCCATGACCATCCCACCGCTGCGAGCCTGGCCAGACGTTCAGGGCTTTATCAGTCGGTTGTGGATTGAACTGGGCGGTGCTGAACGTGATATTCAACTTTCCCCCGCCTTACTGGAATCGCTGGCGCAGTTGCCCTGGCCGGGAAATGTACGTCAGCTGCGCAGTTTGTTGCGCGTGCTGTTGGCGTTAGCCGATGAAGGCGAAGAGGTAACGGATGTGCATTTACCGGCCGAATACCGCCGGGCAGCAATAATGCCCATCGAAGATCGTCAAAGCCATGATGAACGCTTGATTAGCGAAACGCTGCAGCGCTTCAACGGCAATATCAGTAAAACAGCAGAAGCATTAGGCGTCGCGCGCAGCACGCTCTATCGTCGTGCGGCACGCGACAAACGCGATTAATCGCGGAAGTTTTTGAACTGGAATGGCTGACCGAGGTTGCCGCCGCGCACCAGCGCCATGGCACCTTGCAGGTCATCACGTGATTTTCCGGTCACGCGCAGTTCTTCACCCTGAATTTGCGTCTGCACCTTCAACTTGCTGTCTTTGATCAGCTTGACCAGCTTTTTAGCGATATCGCTTTCGATACCTTTTTTCAGCTTGGCTTCCACGCTCCAGCTTTTACCGCTGTGAATGATCTCTTCTGGCACTTCAATCGCTGCGCCTTCAATACCGCGTTTCAGCAGCTTCTCGCGCAAAATATCCACCAGCTGTTTAACCTGAAAATCAGATTCGCTGGTGATTTTGATGGACTCATTCTTTTCGTTGAGCTCAATGGAAGCGCTCACGTTGCGGAAATCGAAACGGGTTGAGATCTCACGGTTGGCATTCTCCACCGCATTACGCACTTCCGGCAGTTCGACTTCGGAAACGATATCGAAAGATGGCATCTTTTCTTCTCCTGATACTAAAGTGACATGCATAATACGCGTCTTATGGCGCTAATTAAACACGATACGCGGAAAGCTATACTTAACGATGTCGTGAAATTGAGAACCCCTCAGCGGGAGGCAAAATGAAAATTACCGTGTTGGGTTGCGGCGCCCTGGGTCAGATTTGGCTCGCCGCTCTCGCACGCCAGGGACATGAGGTTCAGGGCTGGTTGCGCGTGCCGCAACCCTACTGCTCGGTAAACGTGATCGATCCCCAAGGCAACGCCAGCAATCACACGTTCATTGCCAACGATCCGCTGTTTCTTGCTGAAAGTCAGCTGCTGCTGGTGACACTGAAAGCGCCGCAGGTTTCTCCGGCGGTGAAGAACCTGCAAAGTGTGTTGCCGGCACATGCGCCGATTCTATTACTGCATAACGGTATGGGCACGCTGGAAGAACTCAAAGAGCTGCCACAGCCCCTGTTGCGGGGGATTACCACCCACGCCGCAATGCGCGATGGCACGGTAATCAAACATGTGGCATACGGTATAACTCATATCGGCCCCACCAGTCGCGAAAGCGCCTCACTGAGCGATCTCGCTGATATCCTGCATCAGGCGCTGCCTGACGTGGCCTGGCATGACAACATTGCTTCCGCCAGCTGGCGCAAACTGGCGGTGAATTGCGTGATCAATCCGCTCACCGTTGAGCATGATTGCCAGAATGGTGCTCTGCGCGCCTGGCCAGAGCAGATTGCCACGCTGTGTGAAGAGATCGCCTGGGTGATGGAGCGCGAGGGCCAGCACATCGCGGTCGATAACCTGCGCGACATCATTTATGACGTCATTGACAGCACCGCGGGCAATACCTCCTCGATGTTGCAGGACGTGCGCGCGCAGCGTCTGACCGAAATTGATTACATCACCGGCTACCTGCTGCGCCGCGCCCGCGCGCAGGGGATTGCCCTGCCGGAGAACACCCGTTTGTACGACCTGATTAAACGCAAGGAGTCCCAATATGAGCGCGAACGCATCGGTTCTGGTTTGCCTGGCACATGGCAGTGAAGAGATCGAAGCCGTTACCACCCTCGATCTGCTGGTACGCGGCGGTATCAGCGTCACCACTGCCAGCGTAGAGAGCGACGGCACGTGCGAGATTGTTTGCTCACGCGGTGTGCGCCTGCTGGCGGATGCGCCTTTGGTCGAAGTGGCCGATAACGATTATGACGCCATCGTCTTGCCAGGCGGCCTGAAAGGCGCGGAGACATTTCGTGACAGCCCACTGCTGGTGGAAACGGTACGTCAATTTCACCTCGCTGGAAAAATTGTTGCGGCTATCTGCGCTGCACCGGGCACAGTGCTTATTCCACACGACCTGTTTCCGGTAGGAAACATGACGGGTTTTCCCGGATTGCGTGACACCATCCCCGATAAACACTGGATGGATCGCCGCGTGGCCTGGGACCCGCGCGTCAACCTGTTAACCAGCCAGGGGCCGGGCACTTCGATGGATTTTGCGCTAAAACTGATTGATTTGTTGGTGGATAAAGAGAAAGCGCGTGATGTGGCGTCACAGCTGGTGCTGGCGGCAGGGATTTATAATTATCAGGAATTTGAAGAGCGTGAATAAAAAAGTCGCCATAAATGGCGACCCTACATAAGCTCAGCACGTTTCTGAAAGGTGCGCATTACGCTATGCGCACCTGGAAAAGTCGTCATTAATAGCGACCCATCATAGGTTCAGCACGTGTCTGTAGGGTGCGCATTTATGCGCACCGGAATTACGGGCGATAAACCTTCACATTTTTAAAGCCCTGCTCATGCAGATACAGCGCCTGTAAACGGCTCATCACGCCACGATCGCAATACAGCAGCCAGGTTTTCGCCTGATCCAAATCGCCAAACTGGGTACTCAGCTTGTAGAACGGCAGTGATTTCACGTCCACGCCCTCTACCTGCAAGGGCGAGGCCTCCTGCTCATCCACCGAGCGGATATCCAGCACCACATCGTTGACCGTGAATGAAGCCACAGTCTCCACTTCAACCACTTCTTCCTGGGCCTTTTCGGCAATCTCACGGATATCGACGTTGGTGGCTTCCTGTACCATGCGATTGAGGATCTCAAAATCGAAGTTCTGTTCTTCCGTTTCGATCTTTGCCTTCACCGCTTTCACCGTTGGGCTTTTAGAAATCACACCACAATATTCCGGCATGGTTTTGGCAAAATCTTCGGTACCGATTTTCCGCGCCAGATCGATAATGTGCTCTTTATCGTGCGAAATCAGCGGGCGCAGAATCAGGGTATCAGAGGCGTTATCAATAAGACGCAGGTTGGTCAGCGTCTGGCTCGACACCTGGCCTAGCGCTTCACCGGTCACCAGTGCCTGCACGCCGTAACGCTCTGCAACCATCGAGGCCGCACGTACCATCATACGTTTCAGCACCACGCCCATCTGGCCGTCATCGACTTTTTCCAGAATCTCACCGACCACCGGCTCAAAATTGATCGCCACAAAGCGCACGCGATGTGAGCGGCCAAAACGCTGCCACAAATAGTGTGCCACCTGACGGACGCCAATTTCATGTGCGGCACCGCCAAGGTTAAAGAAGCAGTAATGCACGCGGCAACCACGACGCATCAGCATATAGCTGGACACACCAGAATCGAAGCCACCGGAGATCAGCGACAGCACATCTTCTTGAGTGCCAATAGGGAAACCACCCAGCCCGGCATAACGTCCAGTAATCAGCAGCAGACGGTCGTCTTCAATCTCCAGATTCACCGTCACGTCAGGGTGATTAAGCTGCACGCGGGCCGTTTCAATATGCTGATTAAGACCACCACCAACGTAACGCTCCACATCAATTGAGCTGAAGCTGTGTTTGCCGCGGCGCTTAACACGCACACAGAAGCTCTTGCCCTCAAGACGTTCGCGATTGAGCGCCAGCGTCTGCTCAAAGATATCGTGCATGTCGGTATAAGGCTGATCTTCCACCGCCAACACATGATGAATACCGGGAATACGCGTCAGCTCATCAATAACCACTTCGCGCAAGGATTCCTTCTTCGCGCGGACTTCGATGTGATCCCAGTGGCGCACCACGGCGATCTCTTCGTCGACCGTACGCAGCGTGTTACGGATGTTGCCGGTCAAAATCTTGATAAAACGCAGACGCACCGACTGACTTTTGATGGTGATTTCTGGGAAGAGCTTGATGATAAACTTCATGAGGACACTGGTTCGTTTGGGCAAATAAGTGCTAAAAGCATCGGCACTTAGCTGTTAAGATCATATAATTACGGGTTAAGCAAAAGCACCCGCATCCGAGGTGCAAAAGTATACCACCATTGTGATGCGACTGCTTCAAGCAACCGTCATCACATTCATTAATTTGCTAATTAATCCTCGTCGGCTACCATGACCGATTGCAAGATGATTCCTAACCTGTGAGTCGACACTGATTATGCCGAAAAAAGCCGAAGCGCCAGCCAGTTTTGAAAGCGCATTACAGCAACTGGAACAGATTGTTAGCCGTCTGGAGAGTGGTGAATTACCGCTTGAAGAGGCGCTAAACGAATTCGAACGCGGCGTGCAACTGGCTCGTACTGGTCAGCAAACCCTGCAACAGGCTGAGCAGCGCGTACAGATCCTGCTCAGTGATGACAAAGATGCCGCGCTGGCACCTTTCACGCCGGAAAATGAGTAATGGATTTCGCTAAATTACTGAACGCGTACCATGAGCGCGTCAATCTGGCATTGACGCGCTTAATAGATCCACTTCCTTTTCAGAGTTCTCCTCTGGTGCAGGCCATGCAATATGGGGCACTATTAGGCGGTAAGCGTTTGCGCCCCTTTTTGGTGTATGCCACGGGTGAGATGCTGAAGGCCGATTCGGCCAGTCTGGATGCACCGGCTGCTGCCGTGGAGTGCATTCATGCCTATTCTCTGATTCATGACGATCTGCCGGCGATGGATGACGATGCGTTACGCCGCGGGCAGCCAACCTGCCATATCAAATATGGTGAAGACACGGCCATTCTCGCCGGTGATGCTTTGCAAACCCTGGCATTTTCGATTCTGGCCGATCAGCCTATGCCGGGCGTCAGCGCGGAAGCGCGTATTGCCATGATTTCTGAACTGGCTCAGGCCAGCGGCGTCGCGGGGATGTGCGGCGGACAAGCGCTGGATCTGGCTGCAGAAGGCAAAAGCGTCAACTTAGCGCAGCTTGAACAGATTCATCGTCACAAAACCGGCGCGTTGATTCGCGCAGCAGTGCGTCTAGGCGCCTTGGCTGCTGGCGAACGTGGCCGTGCCGCCCTGCCGATTTTAGATACCTACGCCAACGCCATCGGACTGGCGTTTCAGGTGCAGGATGACATTCTGGATGTGGTCGGCGACACCGCGGTGTTAGGCAAAACCCAGGGTGCGGATCAGGCATTAGGTAAAAGTACCTATCCGGCGCTGATGGGGCTGGAAAACGCTCGCAGTAAGGCTTGGGATCTTTATCAGGAAGCGATTGGCGCGCTGGATATTCTGGCGGAGCAGTCCTATAACACCATCGCCTTGCAAGCACTGGCAAGCTTCATAATTGAACGCGATAAATAACTTTCATAATGAGTCTCTGATGAGTTTTGATATTGCAAAATACCCGACACTGGCGTTAGCAAGCACGGTTCAGGAATTACGTTTATTACCGAAAGAAAAACTTCCGGTACTGTGTGACGAACTGCGTCAGTATCTGCTGGACAGCGTGAGCCGGTCTTCCGGCCACTTCGCATCGGGTCTGGGCGTCGTCGAACTAACCGTCGCGCTGCATTATGTTTACAACACCCCGTTTGACCATCTGGTGTGGGACGTTGGCCATCAGGCTTACCCGCATAAAATCTTGACCGGACGCCGCGATCGTATCGGTACCATCCGTCAGAAAAATGGCCTGCATCCTTTCCCATGGCGTGGCGAGAGCGAATATGACGTATTGAGCGTCGGCCACTCGTCGACCTCCATCAGCGCCGGTTTGGGTATGGCCGTTGCTGCTGAGCGTGAAGGCAAAGGCCGCCGCACCGCCTGTATCATCGGCGATGGCGCAATTACTGCCGGCATGGCGTTTGAAGCGATGAACCACGCGGGTGACATCAAGCCCGACATGCTGGTGATCCTCAACGATAACGAGATGTCGATCTCTGAGAACGTCGGCGCACTCAACAATCGCCTGGCTCAGATCCTCTCGGGCAAAACCTATTCACGCCTGCGCGAAGGTGGCAAGCGCGTATTAGGTGGTTTGCCACCGATCAAAGAGCTGGTGAAGCGCACCGAAGAACATCTGAAAGGGATGGTGGTGCCGGGCACGCTATTTGAAGAGCTGGGCTTCAACTATATTGGCCCGGTCGATGGCCACGATGTGCTGACGCTGGTCAGCACGCTGAAGAACATGCGTGACTTAAAAGGCCCGCAGTTCCTGCACATCATGACCAAAAAAGGCAAAGGATACGCGCCAGCGGAGCAAGATCCGATCGCCTGGCATGCAGTACCGAAATTTGATCCTGCCAGTGGTTCTCTGCCCAAAAGCGCCCCTGGATTGCCGAGCTATTCCAAAATTTTTGGCAACTGGCTCAGCGAAATAGCCGCTGACGATCCGCGCCTGATGGCGGTAACGCCCGCGATGCGCGAAGGCTCAGGCATGGTCAGCTATTCCCGTGACTATCCGCAGCAGTATTTCGATGTGGCGATTGCCGAACAGCACGCGGTGACTTTCGCGGCGGGTATGGCAATTGGCGGCTACAAGCCGGTGGTAGCGATTTACTCCACTTTCCTGCAGCGTGCCTACGATCAGCTGATTCACGACGTCGCCATCCAGAAACTGCCGGTCCTGTTTGCTATCGATCGCGGCGGTATTGTGGGGGCTGACGGACAGACCCATCAGGGCGCATTTGATATCGCTTTCCTGCGCTGTGTGCCAGAAATGGTGATCATGACGCCAAGTGATGAAAACGAGTGTCGCCAGATGCTCTACACCGGTTATCACTACCAGGAGGGTCCAAGCGCCGTGCGCTACCCGCGTGGCACTGGCACCGGCGCGACCCTGGAGCCATTGGCTGCACTGCCGCTCGGTAAAGGGATTGTGAAACGCCGTGGCGAAAAACTGGCGATCCTGAACTTCGGCACCCTGTTGCCAGAAGCGCAGGCGGCAGCGGAAGCGCTCAACGCCACCCTGGTGGATATGCGTTTTGTGAAGCCACTGGATGAAGCGCTGATTGCGGAACTGGCGGCCAGCCATGATTCGCTGGTGACGCTGGAAGAAGGGGCAATCAAAGGCGGTGCCGGTAGCGGCGTGAATGAATACGTCATGGCGAAGCGCCTGCGTGTACACGTGCTGAACCTCGGTCTGCCGGACGAATTTATCCCGCAGGGCACTCAGGAAGAAGTTCGCCAGGATTATCAGCTGGATGCCGCCGGTATTCAGCAGCAAATCACCGCCTGGCTGGCACAGTAATCCCCTCCCCGCTCCTGCTGCTATGCTTAGGGGATCCCTAACGCATAAGAGCAGGAGCTCCAATGAAAACCATTCGTTTAGGCCAAACCGACTTACAGGTTTCGCGTCTGTGTTTAGGCTGCATGACCTACGGCGATCCGATGCGTGGCAACCACGCCTGGACCTTGCCAGAAGAGAGCAGCCGTCCCCTGATCAAGCAGGCATTAGATGCGGGGATTAACTTTTTCGACACCGCCAACAGTTATTCCGATGGCAGCAGTGAAGAGATTGTCGGTCGTGCGCTGAAAGACTTTGCCCAACGCGATCGGGTGGTGGTGGCCACCAAAGTCTATTTCCCACTCAGCAACCTCTCTCAGGGCCTGTCGCGCCAGAATATCCTGCAATCGATTGATGACAGCCTGACCCGTCTCGGCATGGAATACGTTGACCTGTTGCAGATCCACCGCTGGGATTATGACACGCCGATTGAAGAGACGCTGGAAGCCCTGAATGAGGTGGTGAAAGCGGGTAAAGCTCGCTACATCGGCGCATCGTCGATGCATGCTGCGCAGTTTGCCCAGGCGCTGGACCTGCAGAAACAGCATGGCTGGACCCGTTTTGTCAGCATGCAGGATCAATACAATTTGATTCAGCGCGAAGAAGAGAACGAAATGCACCCGCTGTGCGAGCGTGAAGGCATTGCGGTGCTGCCGTGGAGCCCATTAGCGCGCGGTAAGCTGACTCGCCCCTGGGGTGAAACCACGGCGCGATCGGTGTCGGATAACGTGATGGAGAAGCTCTACACCGGCACCGAGGAGAATGATGCGGCGATTGCCGAGCGTCTTGCCACCATCGCAGCGGATAAAGGTGTGACGCGCGCGCAGGTGGCGCTGGCATGGCTGTTACACAAACCGGTGGTGACCGCGCCGATTATTGGTGCATCACGTGAGCAGCAGTTTGCGGAGTTAGTGAAGGCGGTGGATGTTGAGCTGAGTTCAACGGATATCGCTGAGCTGGAAACGGTATATCAACCGCATCCGGTGGTGGGATTTGAGTAAGAATTAAAACCAGGTCGCCATTTATGGCGACCCTACGGCGTAGGGTGCGCATTTATGCGCACCTGGCGACCTAAAGCACCAGCCCCAATCCATATAAAATCACCGCCGAAATTACCCCAGCGATAATATCGTCCACCATAATGCCCATGCCGCCGTGCACATTCTGATCGAACCAGCGGATCGGCCAAGGTTTCCACATATCAAAAATACGGAAAATAACAAAGCCGGCTAACACCCACTGCCAGCTCATCGCAGGAATCGCCATCAGCGTGATCCACATACCGATGAACTCGTCCCAGACGATGCTGCCGTGGTCGTGCACGCCCATATCTTTTGCCGTACGATGGCAGAGATAGACCCCAACACTGATACCGATCAGCACCACCAGCGAATAGATCTGCAGTGGCAGAAACGTCATCAGCCACCAGAAAGGAATCGCGGCAATCGAACCCGCGGTACCCGGCATAATCGGACTGAAACCGCTGCCAAAGCCCGTTGCCAGTAAATGCCACGGATTACTCAGCCGCAGGCGACTTTTGGCCACATCTTTACTTCGAGTCAAAGTGATCAAATCCCTTGTGATTAAAGCTGCGCGGCTTGCCGTTTTCCAGCAGCGTCAAACCTTCAGCTTCCGGTGCTATCTGTCCAATACAGGTGTAAGGCACGCCAAGATGCCCCAGCGCCACATCCAGCGCCCCGCGATTGACTTCCGGCACGGTGAAGCACAACTCATAATCTTCGCCGCCGCTTAATGCCCAGGTCAGTACCTGTTCCGCATCAAAGTGGTCACGCAAAGCAGCAGAGAGCGGCAACGTTTCCAGGTTGAGGCGCGCACCTACGCGGCTGGCGGTCAGAATATGGCCGAGGTCGGAAATCAGGCCGTCGGAGATATCAATCGCCGAGGTTGCCAGGCTACGTAGCGCCTGGCCTTGTAAAACCCGTGGCATCGGGCGCAGATGGCGCTTGATCAACACTTCATGCACCGCCGGATCATTCAGGCGATGATGGTGCTGCAGCAGCGATAAGCCCGCCGCGCTGTCACCCAGCGTACCGGTGACAAAAATCCAGTCACCCGGTTTCGCGCCCGATCGTTTCAGCGCGCGCCCCACCGGCACCAGGCCGTGAATACCGAGCGTTAAACTCAGCGGCCCGCGCGTGGTATCGCCGCCGATCAGCTGCATGTCGTAGTAATCCAGCAGCTCAAACAGGCTGTCACTGAAGGCCGCCAGCCAAGGCTCGTTGATCTCGGGCAGCGTGATGGCCAGCGTCAGCCAGGCTGGGTCCGCACCCATCGCTGCCAGATCGCTGAGATTGACCGCCAGCGCTTTATAACCGAGATCGGACGGATGGATATCGCGTAAGAAGTGAACACCCGCCACCAGCGTATCGGTGCTAATGGCCAGCGTCTGTTTTTCGGGCACGTTGAGTAACGCACAGTCGTCACCAATTCCTTTCTCCACATCGCGGCGGGAGCTGGTGACGCGGTTAAAATAACGTGCGATCAGTTCGAATTCACCACAGGACATAAGTCAGGTCTCAATGAAAAAAGGCCGGAGAACCGGCCTTAAGCATTATTTTTTGTTAGGTCGAATTTGTGGGGCTGCTTTATCCAGCACGCCGTTGACAAACTTGTGGCTGTCTTCAGCGCCAAACACTTTGGCCAGTTCGATACCTTCGTTGATGGCCACTTTATAAGGCACATCCGAACGCTTACTCAGCTCATACAGCGAAATACGCAGAATGGCTTTTTCTACCTGGCCCAGCTCTTCCAGCTGGCGTGACAGGTAGGGCTTCATCAGACCGTCCAGGTACGCGCTGTTAGTCGCCACACCGGCCAGCAATTCGCGGAAATAGCTAATATCGACGTCTTTGACGTCTTGTTCCGCCAGAAACTGGTATTCCACATCGGCAATGTCGTTGTTCGACAGCTGCCAGGAGTAAAGCGCCTGGACAGCGCACTCACGGGCGCGACGACGAGCAGCAGGTTTCACAAAATTCCCCTTACAAAAATCAGGCTTTGATGGCTTTCAATACGTTAATCATTTCGAGTGCGGTCAGGGCCGCTTCGGCGCCTTTGTTACCCGCTTTGGTGCCGGCGCGTTCAATCGCCTGCTCGATGTTTTCGGTGGTTAACACGCCGAAAGTCACCGGAATATCGCTGGTCATTGCCACATTAGCAATCCCCGAGCTGGCTTCACCTGCCACATATTCGAAGTGGGCGGTGCCGCCACGGATCACGGTTCCCAGCGCCACGATTGCGTCGTGCTTGCCGGCTTTCGCCAGTGCGCGCGCTGCCAGTGGCAGTTCATAAGCACCAGGAACCCAAACCACAGTGATGTTTTCTGCTTTTACCTGGCCGATACGCTTCAGCGCATCAACGGCGCCATCCAGCAGGCTGTCATTAATGAAGTTGTTAAAACGCGCAATAACGATGGCAATGTTAGCATCAGGCGTGGCAACAGGAGCTTCGATAACTTTCATACATATCCTTTGGGTGTTTGATTTGTGGCCCCGCAGAAGGGGGCGGATTCTATCATACTCTTCGGCGACGCGCTCAGGCTTTTCAGTCAATGCTTAAGCGGGCGTCAGGGTCAGTCGCAGGTCCTCTCCGACCTTGCGCACATCACTGAATTTCATGACTGGCGCATCGGCCAGTTGTTCAAGTCCGGGCAGTTCACACAGACCACGTGCCGCATTGCCCAGTAGCTTCGGTGCCATGTAGACGATCAGCTCATCCACCAAACCCACCTGCAAAAGTGCCCCGGCCAGTTGCGTGCCCGCTTCTACCCAGACGGAGTTAATCTGCCGCTGACCGAGCAACATCATCATCGCCACTAAGTCCAGTTGTTCACCGCGCAGCGGCACCGCAATCTGGCTGACGCTCTCCGGCCAGTTTTGCTGATCGATTTCACTGCGCATCAGCCAGGTTTCACCGGGTTGTGCGATAAGCCGGTGCTGCGGCGTAACGCGCTGTTGGCTATCAATGACTACACGCACCGGCTGGCGCAGCGACGCTTCATCAAGCTGCTGGCGCGTGCTCTCGTTCAGTTCATTCCAGCGCACCGTCAGCGAGGGATTATCCGCTAACACCGTGGCACTGGTGGTAAGAATAGCCGAACTCTGGGCACGTAAATGTTGCACATCGCGCCTTGCAGCCGCAGAGGTGATCCACTGGCTTTCGCCACTGGCCATTGCTGTGCGCCCATCAAGGGATGCGCCGAGTTTGAGTTGGATCCACGGGAAGCCAGTGCGCATACGTTTCAGAAAACCGCGATTCAATGCTTCCGCTTCGCTCATCATTAGACCGTGGCTGACCTCGATGCCCGCCTGTTGCAGACGATATAATCCGCGCCCTGCCACTTGCGGGTTAGGGTCCTGCATCGCGGCCACCACGCGGCTGACGCCTGCAGCGATTAACGCATCACAGCACGGCGGCGTACGCCCATGGTGGCTACAGGGTTCCAGCGTGACATACGCCGTGGCACCCCGAGCCTTTTCACCTGCCATACGCAACGCGTGCACTTCGGCATGAGGTTCACCGGCACGCTGATGCCAGCCTTCGCCAACCACTTCGCCGTCGCGCACGATGACGCAGCCGACGTTAGGATTGGGGGTAGTGGTGAAACGTCCGCGTCGCGCCAGTTCCAGCGCACGCGCCATGTAGCGTTCGTCAGTCATGGCTTAGTCCTGTAAGCGGGCGATCTCTTCGCCAAAATCACGGATATCTTCGAAACTGCGATAAACCGAAGCAAAGCGGATGTAAGCCACCTTGTCGAGCTTCTTCAGCTCTTCCATCACCAGGTTACCCACCAGCTTGCTGGGAATTTCGCGCTCACCGGTGGCGCGCAGTTGGGTTTTGATGTGGTTAACGGCGTTATCCACCGCATCCGCGCTGACCGGGCGTTTTTCCAGCGCCTTCATCATGCCGCTGGCGAGCTTATCTTCGTTAAAGGGTTCACGCACATCGTTGCTTTTCACCACCCGCGGCATCACCAACTCCGCCACTTCAAAGGTGGTAAAACGCTCATGGCACACCAGACACTGGCGGCGGCGGCGCACCGAAGAACCTTCACTGACCAGACGCGAATCAATCACTTTGGTGTCCACAGCGGAGCAGAAGGGGCAATGCATGACGTTTCCTGTCGCGAGATAAATAGGCCACATAGTGTAGCGCGATCTCGATGGCAACTAAATACACGAGGCTGAATCACCGCCCTGCTCACAGACATAGCAGCCCAGACCAACTCATCCGCAAAAGCCACTACGCTTAAAGAGCCAATCCGGCACAATTGCAGGAGGTTATATGGGTCTGTTCAATTTCGTTAAAGAAGCAGGGGAAAAGTTATGGGATGCGGTAACCGGCGCTGACGATCCCAGCAAGAAATTACAGGATCACATTAAGCAACTGGGTTTGCCTGACAGTGACAAAGTGAAAGTCGATGTGCAAGGCGATACCGTTACGGTTAGCGGCGATGGCATCTCCCAGGAGCTGAAAGAGAAAATACTGGTGGCAGCCGGTAACGTGGCCGGGATTACCAAAGTCGATGACAAGGTTACGGTGTCGGATTCGGCGCCGGAAGCGCAATTCTACACGGTGAAAAAAGGCGATACCCTGAGCGCGATTTCCAAACAGGTTTACGGGAATGCCAATGAATACAACAAGATTTTTGAAGCAAACAAGCCAATGCTGACGCATCCTGATAAGATCTACCCCGGACAGGTATTACGCATTCCCAATTAACACAAGGACATTGCATGACGATCAGGACGTTTTGGGCACCTGCAGCGCTTTCGCTGCTGGTACTCAGTGGTTGTAGTTCAACGCCGACTTCACCGCAGGTCAAAGAGTTACATCAGGAAGTGAGCCAGCTTAATCAGCAAATGCGCAAGCTCACCAATCAGGCGACCGCGCTGGAAATCCAGGGGCAGCTCAATGGTCAGTCAACCCAAGGGGCGTGGCTGCTACCGCAGGCTAATACGCCGGTGGAGCTGCAAACTCAAGTGGGTAAATTGCGTTTGTCGCTGTCACGTGTGGAAGGCGAAGCCAGCGGCAGTCGTGCCACTCTGAACATTCGATCTACCGATGATCAGCCAGTCCCCGCCCTGAGTGCCACCGTGGTGTGGGGTGAATTAGATCCGGCCAGTGGTAAACCGTTGAATGCAGAGAGCCTGAGCCAGACCATTCAGGTAGAAGCCAGCCTGATGCCACGCAGTTCAGTCACCGTGCCATTGCGTTTGAGTGGGCTTACACCTGATCAACTGGGCTACGTGCGCGTACATGATGTGCAAGGTGTCGCTGGGGTCAAACAAACGCCCTGATCAGCAGGCATAAAAAACGGGCTGCACCTGGCAGCCCGTTTTCATGTCACTCATCGCATCAAGGCAAGATCGAAGGCTGATCTGCGCCCTCTTTCTCGACTTTCTGCACCAGCATATGTTCACGTTTCATGCCCAGTTTCAGCGCTAACGCAGAAGAAACATAGATAGATGAAACGGTACCGATAGTGACACCGATCAGCATGGTGAGTGAGAAGCCTTTCAGCAACGCGCCACCAAAGATGAACAGGATCAGAATCATTGCCAGTGTAGTCAACGAGGTGATCAAGGTACGGCTCAACGTCTGGGTCAGCGACACGTTGGTGATATCGTAAGAAGAACCACGGCGGATCTTGCGGAAGTTCTCACGAATACGGTCGGAAACCACGATCTTATCGTTAAGCGAGTAGCCAATCACCGACATCAACGACGCAACAATCGTCAGATCGATCTCGATGTGTGACAACGCAAGAATACCGCAGGTGATGATGACATCGTGCGCCAATGCCAGCACGGTGCCCAACGCCAGACGCCACTCAAAGCGGAAGCCGATGTAGATCAGAATCGCAATCAATGCAGACAGCAGCGCCATCGCACCGGCCTGCGCCAGATCGCTACCCACGCTTGGGCCCACGAATTCAATGCGCTTCACGGTGGCGTTTTGCTGCGTCGTCTGGTTAATAGACGCCACGACTTTGGCGCCGAGTTCCTGACCCGCCGTTCCAGTGGCTGGCGGCATACGCACCATCACGTCACGGCTGCTGCCAAAGTTCTGCACCAGCGGCTCCTGGAAGCCCGCTTTCACCAATCCTTCACGCAGTGCGTCCAGATCGGCCGGTTTCTCCAGGTTAATCTCAATCACCGTACCACCGGTAAAGTCGAGGCCCCAGTTGAAGCCTCGCACACCGATAATGGCAATAGATGCCACAATCAGCAGACCGGAGATGATGAAGGCCAGCGTATCCCAGCGCATAAAGTCAACGACCTTACGCCCGTGGTTTAGCTGTTCAATACTATAGTCCTGTGCCACAACGCACTCCTCAGATAGACAGCTTGTTGATGCGTTTGCCGCCGTACACCAGGTTAACGATGGCACGGGTGCCGACGATAGCGGTAAACATAGAGGTCGCGATACCGATAGCGGTGGTAATCGCAAAGCCTTTAATTGAACCGGTACCGACCGCATAAAGAATGATCACTTTGATCAGCGTGGTGACGTTGGCGTCGACGATACTGGAGAAGGCGCCTTTATAGCCCTCATGAATCGCCTGCTGTACCGAGCGTCCGTTACGCAGTTCTTCTTTAATACGTTCGTTAATCAACACGTTGGCATCAACCGCAACCGCCAGCGTCAGCACGATACCGGCAATACCCGGCATGGTGAGCGTCGCCCCCGGCAGCAGTGACATAATGCCGACAATCAGCACCAGGTTGCACAGCAGTGCGCTGGTAGCAATCAGACCAAACTTCTTATAGAACACCACCATAAAGATGATGGAAGCGATCAGACCCCACAAGCAGGCTTCGAGACCCTGCGTGATGTTCTGCTGGCCCATGGTTGGACCAATGGTACGCTCTTCCACGATCTGAATAGGCGCAATCAACGCACCGGCACGCAGCAGCAGCGACAGCTGACGTGCTTCGTTCGGGTTGTTGATCCCGGTAATACGGAAGCTGTTGCCGAGGCGAGACTGAATGTTCGCCACGTTGATCACTTGTTCCTGTTTCACCAGAATCGCACGACCATTCGCATCTTTCTTACCGCTGTCCTTGTACTCCACAAACAGGGTCGCCATCGGTTTACCGATGTTGTCCTTGGTGAAGTTAGACATGATGTTACCGCCCGCGCCATCCAGTGAAATGTTCACCTGCGGCTGGTTGTACTCATCCATGCTGGAAGTTGAGTCGGTAATATGGTCACCGGTCAGAATCACACGCTTGTACAGCACAACTGGCTGGCCTTCACGCGTCTCTTTCACTTCCGAATCACCCGGCACACGGCCACTCGCCGCCGCAGTTGGATCAACGGAGGTATTCACCAGACGGAATTCCAGTGTTGCGGTCGCGCCCAGAATCTCTTTGGCGCGCGCAGTGTCCTGAATACCCGGCAGTTCAACCACGATGCGGTCAGAACCCTGACGCTGCACCAACGGCTCGGCAACGCCCAGTTGGTTAACACGGTTACGCAGGATGTTAATGTTCTGCTGAACCGCATACTCACGTGCTTCGCTGAGACGCGCATCGGTCATCACGGCACGCAGCGTGTCGCTGCCGACGCTGGAGATCACCAGATCGCGATGACGCGGTGACAGATAGCTGATAGCCGCATCACGGCTTGCACCGTCGCGGAAACGCACTTCTACACCGTAGTTAGCGATTTTGTTGACGTTGGTATACGGGATGCTTTTGTCGCGCAGGTCACTGCGCAGGCCATCGGCATTCTGCTCTTGCAGTTTGCCCAGAGCGGTATCCATATCCACTTCCATCAGGAAGTGTACGCCGCCACGCAAATCAAGACCGAGTTTCATCGGCTGTGCGGCCAGCATCGTCAACCAGCGCGGCGTGGCCGGCGCAAGGTTCAGAGCAACAACGTAGTCATCGCCCAACGATGCAGTCAGAGCATCGCGCGCGCGAAGTTGCACGTCCTGATTGTCAAAACGGGCCAGAATGGCACCATTTTCCAGCGCGAGGGATTTGCTCTGAATATTGTCTTGTTTCAAGACGTTCTGGATCTGATCCAACGTTTTTTCACTGGCGGCGCCACCGCGCGCACCAGTGATCTGAACGGCCGGATCCTCACCATAAAGGTTAGGAAGCGCATAGAGCAGGCCGACGAGAATCACGACGACCAGCATGATGTACTTCCACAAAGGATAACGGTTTAACACGGCAGTTCCCTTCGGGAAGAAAAAATTACAGCGCCTTCATAGTACCTTTCGGCAGAACGGCGGCCACGAAATCACGTTTAACAACTACTTCAGTGGTGTCGTTCAGGGCGATAGAAACATAGCCGTTGTCAGCAACTTTGGTCACACGACCGACTAAGCCGCCGCTGGTCAACACTTCATCACCTTTAGAGATGGAATCCATCAGCTTTTTGTGATCTTTAGAACGTTTCTGCTGCGGGCGCAGAATCATGAAGTAGAAGATCAGACCAAACACCACCAGCATGATCACCAGAGAATAAGGACTTCCCTGAGACGGAGCGCCTGCTGCGGCAACGGCGTCAGAAATGAAAAAGCTCATTAAATTTCCCTCATTGATAGAATTATCAGACGTTTAACGGTGGAACCGCTTTGCCCGTCCGTTGGTAGAACTCGCTAACAAAGTGCTCTAATTTACCCTCTTCAATGGCCTTACGTAAACCCGCCATCAAACGCTGGTAATAGCGCAGATTGTGAATCGTATTCAGACGTGCGCCCAGTATTTCGTTACAACGATCAAGATGATACAAGTAGGCGCGGCTATAATTGCGACAGGTGTAACAATCACACTCCGCATCCAACGTCGTGGTGTCATCTTTATACTTGGCATTACGGATCTTCACCACGCCATCGGTCACAAACAAATGACCATTACGCGCGTTACGCGTTGGCATGACGCAGTCAAACATATCGATACCGCGGCGAACGCCTTCCACCAGATCTTCTGGTTTGCCGACGCCCATCAAATAACGCGGTTTGTCTTGCGGAATTTGCGGACAGACGTGTTCCAGGATGCGATGCATGTCCTCTTTAGGTTCACCCACCGCCAGGCCGCCCACAGCGTACCCATCAAAGCCGATATCTACCAGACCTTTAACCGAGACATCTCGTAAATCTTCGTAAACACCGCCCTGAATGATGCCGAACAACGCATTTTTGTTGCCCAGCGAATCAAAGCGGTCACGGCTGCGTTGCGCCCAGCGCAAGGACATCTCCATGGAACGTTTGGCGTAATCCCAGTCTGCCGGGTACGGTGTACATTCGTCGAAGATCATCACCACGTCAGAACCGAGATCGTACTGAATTTCCATCGATTTTTCGGGATCGAGGAAGATCGGGTCGCCGTTGATCGGGTTACGGAAATGTACGCCCGCTTCGGTAATCTTACGGATGTCACCGAGGCTGAAGACCTGGAAACCACCGGAGTCAGTCAGAATCGGTCCCTGCCAGTTCATGAAATCGTGCAGGTCACCGTGCAGCTTCATGATCTCCTGACCCGGACGCAGCCAAAGGTGGAACGTGTTGCCCAGCAGGATCTGTGCACCGGTGTCTTTCACTTCTTCCGGTGTCATACCTTTTACGGTGCCGTAGGTGCCCACTGGCATAAACGCTGGGGTTTCCACTATGCCACGGTCAAAAACCAGACGGCCACGGCGCGCGCGCCCGTCGGTAGTATCTAATTCAAATTTCACATTAACCTCATGAGATAATCAGAGAAACAGTCTGATTATTAAGCCCCAACCGTTTCGTCGGGAGCCTGTGGATTACGAGTGATGTACATAGCATCCCCGTAGCTAAAGAAACGATACTGCTCTGCCACCGCGCTCTGATAGGCCGCCATGGTATTTTTGTAACCGGCAAAGGCCGACACCAGCATGATCAGCGTGGATTCCGGCAGGTGGAAGTTGGTGATCAGCGCGTCAATCACCTGATAGTGATAGCCTGGATAGATGAAGATTTGCGTGTCGTCGAAGAACGGTGCAATCAGCGCATCCTGGCTGGCCTTGGCAGCACTCTCCAGCGAACGCACCGAGGTCGTGCCCACGGCAACCACTTTGTTGCCGCGCGCTTTACAGGCCATCACCGCATCCACTACGTCCTGCGGCACTTCCGCGTACTCAGAGTGCATGATGTGGTCGTTGATATTTTCAACGCGCACCGGCTGGAAGGTGCCCGCACCGACGTGCAGCGTGACAAACGCCATCTCGATGCCTTTGGCGCGCAGCGCGTCCAGCAGCGGTTCGTCAAAGTGCAAACCGGCTGTCGGGGCGGCAACGGCCCCTGGACGCGCGCTGTAGACGGTTTGATAGAGTTCGCGGTCTGCTTCTTCATCTGGACGATCGATATACGGCGGCAGTGGCATATGGCCAACGCTGTTCAGAATATCCAGCACTGCGCGATCGTCAGCGAATTCGATTTCAAACAGCGCATCGTGACGCGCCACCATGGTGGCTTTCACGCTTTCGTCATCGCCCAGCAGCAATTCCGCGCCGGGCTTCGGCGCTTTGGATGCACGGACGTGCGCGAGTACCCGCTTATCGTCCAGCATGCGCTCAACCAGCATTTCGATTTTTCCGCCGCTGGCTTTACGGCCATAAACACGCGCGGGGATCACGCGGGTGTTGTTGAACACCAGCAGGTCGCCCGGATTCAGTTTATCCAGCACATCGGTAAACACTTCATGGCTTAACGCACCACTCGGGCCATCCAGCGCCAGCAAGCGGCAACCGCTTCGCTGCGCCTGCGGATAGTGGGCGATCAAGGATTCCGGCAACTCAAAAGCAAAATCGGCTACACGCATGCATCACTTCTTTCAGGACTCAAAAAACAGGCGGCATAGTTTAGCGGAAAAGCGGCAAATTCTGAACAACTGGCTGCATCTCTGTGATTTTGCCTATAATGAGCAATGAACTTTCTTGCTCACCTCCACCTTGCACAGCTGGCTGACAGCTCCCTGCTAGGCAATCTGATGGCCGACTTCGTGCGCGGCAACGTGCAATCGCAATGGCCGGAGCCCGTTGTGGCGGGCATTGCCATGCATCGTCGCGTGGATGTACTCACCGATAACCTGCCCGAAGTGCGGGAAGCACGGCAGTTTTTCCGCGCCGAAACGCGTCGCGTCGCCCCCATTACACTCGACGTCATCTGGGATCATTTCCTCGCCCTGCACTGGGACAAGCTGCACCCGACACAATCGCTGATTGATTTTACGGCGGCGGCCGAGGGAGAAATCCTGCCGCAGCTCCCCGGCACACCGGAAGGGTTCATCGAATTGAATGCGGTCATGTGGCGTGAGCGCTGGTTCGAACACTACGCCGAACCGACGCGGCTGGCACGGGTGCTCAATGGCATGGCACATCGCCGCCCCCGCCTGGCCGCCCTGCGCGACTCTTATCAGGATTTCGTTGATCATTACTCGCAACTCGAACCGCTGTTCTTCCAGTTCTACCCGCGCCTGATGGCAGCCGCCCGCGCGCAGCAACTCTGAACCTTTTTTTCACAATCCCGGCATTTCCCCCCCTTGCCAGCCGCAGCCATCTGCGGCTTAATGAAACCTTCCTTAACTTTTGTTAAGTCTGTCACACTGCTCTGTAACTGCTGGTCACTTAAGCGCTTTTCGGTCGCCATTAATGGCACCCCTACCATGACATTGCTTGTTTTGCGCGGGGAGCGCATTGATGCGCACCGGACAGACCATGTTTTTTGTTGCGTAAGTGCCCAACATTCACAGCCTGAATGATTAGAGGGAAAGATGTCATCAGCTACGCTAACCGAACTTGATGCGCGTTATCACTTCGCCTGTGATGTCGCTAAAACTGCAGCCAGCCGCGCTTTATCCTGGTATCAGCAGCGCCATCAACTGGTGATTGAGCATAAAAAGGATTTACAGGACTTGGTCAGCGAAGCCGATCGCAACGTCGAAGAGCTGGTGAAACACCTGATTCACGAACGCTTTCCCGAGGATGCCGTGCTCGGCGAAGAGAGCGGTGGCGAAACCGCAGGCGCGCGCTTTATCTGGGTGATCGATCCGATTGATGGCACCAGCAGCTTTCTGAACGGGCTTCATAACTGGTGCGTGTCGCTGGCGATTGTCTGTGAAGACGAGCCAGTCATTGGTGTGGTGTGCGATCCCAACCATCATGAAACCTTTCACGCCTGCCGTGGCAAGGGCGCTTGGGTCAATGAGAAGCGCATTCAGGCGCACAGTGCCCAGCATCTCAACCAGGGCGTTCTCGGTTTAAGCAGCTCCAATAGCCAACCCATTGAACCGCTCACCGCCTTTATTGGTGGGCTACTCTCCCAGGGCGGCATGTTTATCCGCAACGGTTCCGGTGCCTTGATGAGCGCGTGGGCCGCCGCGGGCCGACTGATTGGCTATTATGAAGCACACATGAACCCCTGGGACGGATTACCGGGCATCGTATTAATGCGCGAAGCGGGCGGCCAGACCAATGACTATCTCAGTCATCACGGGCTGCAACACGGCAATCCGGTGCTACTGGCCAATGCGGTGATCTATCCGCAGCTCAAAGCCCTGCTACCCGATCATCCCTCACTGTGAATTTGATACGCCCTGCCCTGCTGATCTTGTTGGGGTGGATGGCTTTGCCGGTCCACGCAGAAGAGCATTATCAATTGGAAAAAGTGGTAGAGATCAGCCGTCACGGCGTTCGGCCGCCAACGCCAGGTAACCGTAAAGAGATTGAAGCCGCCACTGAACGCCGCTGGCCACAGTGGCACACTGCGGATGGTGAACTTACCGCTCACGGTTATGCGGCAGTGGTCAATAAAGGACGTTGGGAAGGCGAACATTATCGTCAATCAGGCCTGTTGGACGCGGGTTGTCCCAATGCCCAGCAAATTTATGTTCGCGCCAGCCCATTGCAACGTACACGAGCAACAGCGGATGCGCTGGTCACCGGTGCCTTTGCCGATTGCCACGTCCAAGTTCATTACGTTGAGGGAGGCAGCGATCCGCTTTTTCAGAGTGATAAATTCCCGTTTGCCCAACTCGATCCCGCCAAAGAGTATGCCGCGGTTGCCGCCCAGGCAGGTGATTTGACAGCATTGCAGCAGCGCTTACAGCCCGCAATCCAGCGATTAAAGCAAGCGGTGTGCGATTCGGACTGCGCTTTCTTTGATCGTCCATGGCAGCTAAAGCAAACCAGAAGCGGCAGTACCTATGTTCAGGGATTAAGCGTGCTGGCGAGTATGGTCGAGACGTTGCGCCTCGGCTGGAGTGAACATCTGCCGTTCAACCAGATCGCGTGGGGGAATATCACCACCTCCGAGCAAATCAGCGCACTGTTGCCGCTGCTGACTGCCAATTACGATCTCAGCAATGACGTGCCCTATATTGCGCAGAAGCGCGGCTCCATTTTACTGGATGCAGTATTAAGCAGCTTAGAAGACAGCGACAACACTCCTGATACCCGCTGGCTGCTGCTGGTCGCGCATGACACTAATATCGCCATGCTCCGCACGCTGATGGGCTTCAACTGGCAATTGCCAGGTTACGCACGCGGCAATATTCCACCGGGTGGCAGCCTGGTGTTTGAGCGCTGGCGTGATACGCAAACCCATGCTCGTTTCCTGCGCATCTACTTTCAGGCGCAAAGTCTGGATGGTTTACGGCAATTAACGCCGATTGATGATGCGCATCCGTTATTACGAGAAGAGTGGCATCAGGGAAATTGTCACTCGACGTCGGTGGGTGAGCTTTGCCCTTATCAATCTACTTTGCAGCAATTACGTGCCGCCATTGATCGCAGCGCACTCAGCAAGGTGACTTACCCCAATTAGCGTTAGCATACTTAAGCTCAATGCATAACATCGACTCATTCCTGGCGGCGTAACGATTCAGCGTCGTAATCATTAATTACCGTTCAACCTGCGATTATTCTAATTTTTTTTCGCCATGCTTTTTCTGCGATGAAAAGGCGTATCCTGACGACGTCAATCATCCCTTAGTCATACCCCTTTTTCTCCTTTGTAACTTTTTTCGGCGACAGGATGCGCCGATTTATTTTTAGTGCCAGGTAAAACTAAAAATAAACATTCACTTTTGGGTTTTAACTATGACTGCGAATACTCCCCACCGCTATCGGGCGGATATCGATGGCCTGCGTGCCGTTGCCATTATCTTAGTTGTGTTATTCCATTCCGGTGTCACCGCGTTAAAAGGTGGCTTTATTGGTGTTGATCTGTTTTTTGTTATTTCTGGCTTTCTGATTGGCGGTATTATTAGCAAGGACATATCTGAAGGACGCTTCTCCTTTTATCAATTTTATCTGCGTCGTATTCGTCGTATCGCCCCCGCGCTGTTCTTCATGATGGCAATATTACTGCTGCTCGGGTTTATGTTGTTATCACCGCTTGAATTCAGCCAACTCGCTAAATACAGCGTGGCGGTGTTTATCTCCGTTCCCAATATGCTATTAATTAAGAGCGGTGATTATTTCAGCATAGATTCCGATCTGAATCCGCTGTTAATGACCTGGTCACTGGGTATCGAGGAACAGTTCTATATCGCACTGCCGTTTATTCTGCTGCTGGCGGTGCGACTCAAACAATCCATGAGCCGTGTAGTGCTGGTGTTGAGTCTGGTTTCTCTGGCCGCCTGCATCTGGGTCACCGCTTTTGCCAGTACCCACGCCTTCTATCTGCTGCCTACACGCGCATGGGAACTTGGCGCTGGGGTGTTACTCGCGTTGTGGAAGCCGCAGCCTGTCACAGGCCGCGCGGGCAGTTTACTCAACCTGTTCGGGTGGCTGTTGATTATCGCGGCCAGCGTGATGATCAACAGTGACGATCAATTCCCTGGTTGGGTAGCCGCCATCCCCGTTCTGGCGGGCTGTTTGATGATCGGTGCCCACAGTGAACTTAACCAGTTACTGTTAGAAAATCCGCTGATGCGGTTCATCGGCAAAGTCTCTTACTCGTGGTATTTGTGGCACTGGCCGCTGCTCAGTCTTGCCCGCATTTGTAGTGACAATCCGCTGACCGTTTGGCAAGGCCTGCTGATCAGCACCCTGGCGCTCGGCATTGCCTGGCTCTCCTGGCGCTTCATCGAACAGCCCTTCCGCCAGGCTCGAACGGGTACGCGTTGGGTGATCCCCAGTTACTGTGCTTCTTCAGTGATAGCAGCAGGCGCCATGGTACTGCTGTGGCAAACCGGCGGCATGAAATCACGTGTCAGTGAGTTAGTGGTAAACGCCGATAGCTGGAAAATCTCCGCGCAGCGTAATCCTTGCCTGTTGAGTTATGGCGCTAACCTGCCATCCCGACTGACTGAGTGCCAACCCAAAAGCGATCGGCCGGGTATTGCTCTGATTGGCGACAGCCATGCCGCCGCCCTACGTGATTCAGTGTCCCGTTACGCGCTGCGTCAGGATAAGCCGCTGTATCAGTTGACTAAAGCCTCCTGCCCGTTCCTGATTGGGGCGACACGCGTGGTTAATCAGGTGCCCGACCATGCGCAACAGTGCATCAACTTTAATCAGGCCGTATTGAAGATGGTGATGAGCGATAAGATAGATGAAGTGGTGATCAGCGCCTATTGGGCTTCGGGCATGAGCCTGCTGCCCGGCGCGGGATTCCGTGAAACAGGGCATCCAGAGAAGGGTAACCTGGAAGCACTGCAGGCTGGCATGGACCGGGTGATCGCTCAGTTAAAACAGGCCGGGAAGAAGATTACGGTGATCGAGGACGCACCGTCGGTGGATGTCGATCCGCTGCGCTACAGCAATAACCGCAATATGCCGATTCGCCGTGAGTTAAGTGCCTGGCTAGGAAAGTGGGAAGCACCACCGTTGTTAAGCGAGCGCACTAGGCTGTTCCAGTTCCCGGAAGAAGCGGTAGAGAAACTGCTACAGGCGTACAAGCAAAAGGGCGTACGCGTGCTGTCTCTGCGCGAGAATCTGTGTAATGAACAAGGATGCATGATTACCAGTGGTGGATTGCCGCTCTATTACGACAATAACCATTTGAGCCCGGCAGGTGGGGATATTGCATTAGGGAAGAATTGGTGACGTCCTGATGCGCACTTAAATCAATAACACACCCCTCACATTTGTAGCATCGCCATTCATGGCTTAATGCTCGTCAGTTAAGAACTCAGTTGCTGATTGATAAGTGGCCTTTCTTTTCTGTGCGGGCTCTGCCGCCACTACTGCCCCCTCAGGGCCGTCCTCGCGCCGCTACGCGGTACCTTCGACTTCCACGTCGTGCCGGACGGACCGTTCGCGGATGACCATCCATGGTCGGCCGCGAACTGCCCCACGCCTCCCCGCGTGGGGCTCCTGGCCCAACGTAAAAGTCTCAGCGCTGCGGATAACCCTGAGGGGGCAGCAGAGGCGTCATCGCCTCACGCAATGTGCCCTTTTTGACAGCACGCACTGAAGCTCATGAGCTGGCTGGGGCCGCACCGGGGCTGGCATTCCGCAGCGCTGAGCTGAGCGAGTATGCCAGGAGAGCCCGCAGGACGCGGGCGAAAGGTGGCGCTGGAACATGG
>NZ_BBOC01000064.1:0-29678 GCF_001485335.1 Type-D symbiont of Plautia stali
TCCGCGTGAACATGCGAGCACTGTAATCAGCCAGAATGCCAGAGGCATTGATGCCGAACAGCGCTACCTGACGCGCTCCAATCAGTAGGGCAACCGCTTGCGACACAGCCTGACGGTTATGTGGCTCCGATAACGCATCACAGGCACGCTTATGCCCACCCAATACAAAATCAATACCGGAATTGATGTCACACGACAACTCACTGACGGTCACACTCATCTTCTCTTCCGAATTCAGCGCTGGGCCAAACCATGCTGCCAGCGTGGTTTTCAAATCGCGTAATCCGGCAAATCCCAGCGCCTGAACGGCGCGCACTACAGTGGCGTCCGACGTCTGGGTGGCATCGGCAATTTCCATTGCCGTGGCATCTAATATCGCATCACGATTATCATGGATATAACGTGCGACTGACTGAAGGCTTGAGGATAATGAAGGTGCCCGCGCTCGGTAGCGATCACCTAAGACATCGACTCTGAGTTTATTAATAGCCATGTGTTCTCTGGGGTTTATGGGCGCAACGCGGTTAAGCGTAATGTAGTGATATTTCGCATTATCGTCATTTCAACAATACTAAGCACTGTTAATTTAACGCATTTTAATACACACCAAACATAAATAACCATCTGTTTTATTTAAATATAATAGCGAAGTAACCTCTTAATTAGTGCTCTCTTACCCGCGCTTTTCCACTGTAGTATCTAAATTACTTTATTGATTTACTACTACATATTTTCATGTTTGAATGATTATCAATAACATTAATAACCGTGTTTTAGCACGTCGTGACTGGCAATGCGATGGCGCAGGTGCAACTGATCATGGCATTCGCCCGTAATGCTCACGTTTTGGTGAAAAATCTCAGATGAATTTGAACCCCGGCAATCTCTTCAATAAAGACAACTTTCCGTTAACTGGCAGCAGCCGGTGCGCACCTTCCCTGCTCGGCCCCCTGTTTTTTGTACTGGCTTGTTTTTGTTGGTGCTAAGCAGCGCAGCATTCGCTAAAACCGTCACCGATATTGACGGTAATCAGGTCGAGATTCCCGATCGCCCTCAGCGCATTGTGCTGGGGGAGAGCCGCATGCTCTACACCCTGGCGCTGCTGGAACCCGGTAATCCGTTTCAGCACATTGTGGCGTGGCCACAAGATCTGAAAAAATATGACAGCCAAACGTGGAGCAGCTTCGCTCGCCAGTTCCCGCAGATGCTCAAAATCCCTTCGCTCGGTCCCGGTGGCCCATCGGCGATTAACCCGGAGCAGGTTCTGGCACTGAAACCTGACGTGGTGATCTTACCCAGCCTTGCACGCTACGACGATGCCGATCTGCGTCTGGTCACGATGTTAAAAGCCGCGCATATTCCGGTGGTGAAGATCGATCTGCGCGTGCATTTGTTGAAAAATACGCGCCGCAGCGTCGAGATTTTCGGTGAAGTGTTGAATCAACAGGCTCGCGCGCAAGCCTTTAACCAGTTCTATGCGGCGCACATGCAGGTGATTCAGGAGCGGCTTGCAGGTTATCAGGGTGTGAAACCGTCAGTGCTGCTGCAGTTGCACTTAGGTCGTCGTAATGAGTGTTGTGTCACGGCCGTGAACGGCAGCCTTGGCGAATTATTAAATGCCGCTGGCGGTGATAACATCGCCAGTAAAACCCAGCATGGTGTGTTTGGTCGCTTGAGTGAAGAACAGGTGATAGCCGCCCAGCCTGATTACTATTTTGCCACCGGCTTTGCGAACAACAGCTCGCAGGGATTACTCAAACTTGGTCCGGAGGTGGCACCCGATGCCGTGCAGAGCAGTTTCACGCAGTTAACCTCCCAGCAGAACGGTTTGCGTGAATTAAAAGCCTTGCATAATGGTCATTCCGCGGTGATTTGGATGAATTTCTATCTTAGCCCGTGGCATATTGCCGCGACAGAATTTATGGCCAAAACACTCTATCCGCAGCTGTTTGCCGATGTGAATCCAGAGAAAACCTTGCAGCAAATCTTCCATGATTTTCTGCCGATTCCTTACAGCGGGACGTACTTTGCAACTATAAACGCGCCGGTAAATCCCTAGCTATACGCCTGCTACCCGTTTAACCGTGAGGGAAACACCTCACGCAGCCACTCAATAAACAGGCGCAAACGCTGTGTCAGGTGGCGGTTTTGCGGATAGACCACATGGAACGGGTAGCGGGCGGGCTGCCAGTCGGCGAGAATTTCCACCAATACGCCGGATTTGAGATCCTCAGCGGCGGCGTAGCGAAAGGTTTGGATGATACCTAATCCCGCCACAGCCGCCGCCAGATGCGCGTTACTCTCGTTAATGCCGATGCGATGTTCGGTTTTAATCTCGATCGTTTCACTGCCCTGCGCAAAGCGAAAAGGAAACGCCCGACCAGTTTGGGAGGATTGGTAGCTCACTAGCCGATGACCGTTTTTTAACTCCTGCGGGTAAGCGGGAACACCGTAGGTTTTCAAATAGCGGGCGGCGGCACAGGTGATCATCTCGGCATCCCCCAGATGACGCGCCACCAGCGAAGAATCGCTTAATGGACCGCCGCGGATCACACAATCCACGCTGTCACTGATCAAATCCACCGCGCGATCTGACACGCCCAAATCCAGGCGAATCTCAGGATAACGCGCGACAAAATCGGGCAGCAGCGGGATCAGGACATCACGGGCGGTCGAGCCACCGACGTCGATGCGTAAGTAGCCACGTGGTGTGCCGCTTTCGGCGTTACAGGCACTGTCGATATCCTCCAAATCCCGCACGATGCGCATCGCTTTTTCATAATAGTCGCGCCCTTCTGGCGTCACCGTAACGCGGCGCGTGGTGCGCTGTAACAAGCGAATACCGAGATGAGTTTCCAGCTCTTGCACCAGTTTACTCAAGGTCGCATTCGGCATATCCAGTGAATCTGCCGCACGGGTAAAATTCCCGGCTTCCACCACGCGGGCAAAAGCCCGTATCGCCAACAGCTGATCCATCTTGATTATCCACCCACAGAAATAGTCATTTCGATTTTACACCATTTATCGCTAAACGCCGCAGCGTTACATTGCCTCCCATGCACTGCAACGCAGTCATCACACATTAATCAATCATTGGAGAGCACAACATGAACGCATCATTGAAAGATAAAATTGCATTGGTTACTGGCGGCACCAGCGGTATTGGTCTGGCTTCAGCACAAGCGCTCGCCGCCGCAGGCGCTCAGGTATTTATTACTGGACGTCGTCAGACTGAACTGGATGCAGCCGTTGCCAGCATTGGCGTACAGGCAACCGGCATTCGCGCCGACGCCTCATTACTCAGTGACCTTGACGCGGTCTATGCGCAGATTGCAAAACAGGCAGGCCGACTCGACATTCTGTTCGCTAACGCCGGTGGCGGCGATATGTTGCCCCTCGGCGCGATCACTGAAGAGCACTTCGACCGCATCTTCGGCACCAACGTGCGCGGCGTGCTGTTCACCGTGCAGAAAGCGCTACCGCTGCTGAGTGATAAAGCCTCAGTGATTCTGACCGCCTCGACCACATCCATACAGGGCACCGCAGGGTTCAGCGTCTACAGTGCCAGCAAGGCCGCCGTGCGCAACTTTGCCCGCTCATGGGCGTTGGATGTGAAGGATCGCGGCATTCGCGTTAACGTAGTAAGCCCTGGCCCGGTGCGCACTCCTGGTTTGGGTGACTTAGTTCCGGAAGATCAGCGCCAGGGATTGTTTGACACGCTTGCAGCACAGGTGCCGTTGGGTCGCTTAGGTGAACCCGGTGAAATTGGTAACGTGGTCACCTTCCTGGCTTCAGATGCCTCCAGCTTTATCAATGCGACAGAATTGTTTGTCGATGGCGGGATGGCGCAGGTCTGACAATAACGTGGGAGCGGCACCTGCCGCTTCCCTTTTCATTTGGCAGAGCAAATTAATGACCTGACAGATTAAGATGCGGAATCTCATCCAGGTGGGTATAAATACTCAGCCCCAAAGCGTGGCCAATACGCACATCATTATCCGCACCCTTGGACTCGCCTGGCATGCGGAGGATGGCATCGCAGCAGTGAATCAACCGGTGAGCCACCGGATAAAGAAAAGCCTCACTGATTTCATCGCCAATCTGTTGCGAACCCGCTGCACTGGCAAGCGGCATCGCCAGCCATTCCCCTATCACTGGCGTGTGGCCTTTCTCATAAACTTGCAGAGCCATCTGATCAAGCTTCTGCATATTTTGTTGAATCAACGCCATATCACCCTGCGTACCGCTGCGAACCGGGCCTGCAATCAAAATCATCATTGCTTGTTCTCCTCAAATCGCACGTTTAACGCCAGATGCTGTAGCAGCATGATGGTTTTGGCATCCATGATTTCCCCGCTGCGAATCGCCGCCAGCGCCTGCGAGAGCGGCCACTCCAACACTTCGATGTCTTCCCCCTCTTCTATCACCCCGCCGCCGGTGCCCTGCCGGTCTTCATCTGCATATTCAGCGATAAAGAAATAGAGTTTTTCCGTAACCGATCCTGGGCTCATGTAGGCTTCCATCACTTTCTCTATTTGCGTGATGGTATAGCCGGTTTCCTCTTGCGCTTCGGCAATAATCCTTTCTTCCGGCGATGCGTTATCCAGTAACCCCGCCGCCGCTTCAATCAAAAAGCCATGATGGCCGTTGATAAAAATGGGAAAACGAAATTGCCGCGTCAGCACCACCGTTTGCTTGTTACGGTTGTAGAGCAGGATCACCGCGCCATTGCCGCGATCGTAAGCTTCACGGTTTTGTTGTTGCCAGCTACCATCGGCACGCTGTAATTCAAAGGTATATTTCTTTAACGTGTACCAGTTGTCGGATAACAACTGCTCACGAATATTACGCACTTTCTGCTGCATGTTTTGCCCTCCCGCTGATGACAAAACAAACGCTAACATGCATAATCGTGCAAATACAAGCAAAAACACGAAGATTAAAGACATGCTCTCGAGCCAACGTAAACAGCAGATCCTCGCCCTTCTTGCCGAGGAACAACAGGTGATGTCCAGCGAGTTAAGCCAGCGTTTTAACGTCTCTGAAGATTCCATTCGCCGCGACCTGCGCGAGTTAGCGACCGAAGGTTTACTGCAGCGGGTACACGGCGGGGCACTGCCGGTTTCTGCGGCCATCGCCCCCTTTGAAACACGCAAAAACGTGCAAATAAGTTCTAAACGTTTAATTGCGCAAAAAGGAGTGCAACTGATTCAGCCCGGCCAGGTGGTGATGATTGATGGCGGAACCACCACAGCAGAAATGGTGCAACTGTTACCGAAAGCGTTGGCGTTCACCGTGGTGACGCACAGTCCCAGCATCGCCGTCGCGTTAGTGGATTATCCGCAAGTTGAAGTGATCATGATAGGCGGTCAGCTTTATCGTCACTCCGTAGTCGCCGTGGGGTCAGCCGTGTTAGAGGGCATCGCACGTATTAATGCCGATCTATTCTTCATGGGCGTGACGGGGGTACATAAAACTGCCGGATTAACCACCGGCAACGACGAAGAGGCGGGCATAAAACGTGCGCTGGCCGCCCGTGCAGCAGAAACGGTGGTTATGGTGTCAAAGGAAAAACTCAATTCCGCATCGGCTTTTGCCATTGGCGATCTGTCTCTCGCCAGCACGCTGATTGTTGATGGCGAACCTGATGCCGCCCTGCGGCAGGTGTTACAACAGAAACAGATTACGTTGTTGTGAACATCGTTGAGTAACAATGCCATGATTCAATAGTCAGATTTACGCTGACCTGACGGGCAGCACAGGATTAACAGGAGAATACACGCATGTCTGAGTTTCCAACCATCGCCTTGGTCGGGCCGGGTGCCATCGGCACTACCGTTGCAGCCGCCTTGCATGAAGTGCACCGCACGCCGCAACTCTGTGGCCGCACGGCACATCAGCAATTGGTGCTACGCCATGACGACGGGGAAATCGTGATACCCGGCCCGGTATTGAGCAACCCTGCAGAAATTGCTAAACCCTTTGACTTGGTGTTTGTCGCGGTGAAAACCACGCAGGTGGCGGAAACCGCCCCTTGGCTGGCAGTATTGTGCGATGAAAACAGCGTGGTCTGTGCGTTACAAAACGGCGTCGAGCAAGTGGAGCAGCTCTCCCCATGGGTCAATGGTGCGACGGTACTTCCTTCCGTCGTGTGGTTCCCGGCTCAGCGTGAACCCGATGCTTCGGTGTGGTTGCGCGCCAAACCGCGTTTGACCTTGCCAGATGTGCCCGCAGCGCAGCGGGTGGTACAAGCCTTGCGTGATAGCCGTTGCACGGTTGAACTGGAAGCGGATTTCCTCTCCATCGCCTGGCGCAAACTGCTGCAAAACGCCGTGGCGGGTTTGATGGTGCTCGCCAATCGTCGTGCAGGCATGTTCCAACGCGAAACGATTACCGAGCTGGGGCTGGCTTATCTGCACGAGTGTCTGAGCGTGGCGCGAGCTGAAGGTGCAAACTTAAGTGATAACGTACCACAGGAAATTATGGCTGGCTTTCACCGCGCGCCCGCGGATTTAAGCACCTCAATCCTTGCCGATCGCCAGGCAAATCGCCCGCTAGAATGGGATATCCGCAATGGCGTGGTGCAACGTTGCGGTAAAAAACACGGTATCGCCACGCCGATCAGTGATGTGGTGGTGCCTTTACTGGCTGCCGGGAGTGAGGGGCCAGGTTAACGGCCCGCGCTGAGCAGCAGCGTCCTCGATTTCCTAAAATCGGGGACGATCCTTTTCATCAGACCGCCTCGCCGATTACCGATTTAAACTGGGCATGCCACATATCATAAAATTTTCCGCGTTGATTGATGAGGGTCGTAAAGTCACCATTTTCAATAACTGCACCGTCAGCCATCACCACAATACGGTCAAACGCTTTAATGTTGCCGAGCCGATGGGTAACCGCAATCACCGTGGTATTTAAGGCTAATATCTCATTAAACAGGCGATGTTCGGTTTCTGGATCCAATGATGATGAAAATTCATCGAAGATGAACAGATTGGCGTTTCGATACAGAGCACGGGCAATCGCCAGCTTTTGCCATTGTCCAATCGAGAGTTCATCACCACCAAACTGTTTCCCCAATTTGGTTTTCAGGCTGTAGGGAAATTTCACTTGTTTAAGCAGCGCGTCAAGGCGTTCCGTTTCTGCCTCGTAATGGTTTAACGCAATATTCTCGCCCACCAGAAACTCATATTTGCCATATTCCTGAAACACCGTGGCAATTCGGTGGCGATAATATTCGATATCCAACTGTTCAAGATCAACGCCGGACACCGATATTGAACCTTCTTCCGCCGCATACATGCGTAACAGCAGCTTGATTAAGGTGGTTTTGCCACTGCCATTATCGCCTAATATCGCCACTTTCTCGCCAGCATTGATGGTGAGATTGACATTATTCAGGGCATGAGTGCTGCGTCCCTGATATTGAAAACGCAGGCCCCTTACGTTAATGGCGAAAGGCTGATGGTCGGATAATCTCTTTTCACCGTTGCGCACCGGTTCAATTTCATCCGTCATAAACGAGTGATAACTGGCAAAGAAAGAACTGGTGCTTTTCAGATTCGCGCCATAGTTGGCTATCTCATCGAGATGAGACTTCATCATGACAATAGACTGAAAGACCATGACCAATCCGCTGACAGCCAGGTGACTGCTAAGTAAGGTATTAAGAAACAGATAGACGCCCAGGAATAGCAGCAGCAGGCTTAAAACAGTGGCGGGGATGGGTAACAATAACGCCCGAAGACGTTGCGCATGCATACGTTGAAACATGCGCTTTGCCGCCTGGTTGTACTTTTCCAGCAGATATTTCCCCAGCCCATAAAGCCTGATTTCCTGAAGATAACCTTTATCCATGCTCAGTCCATAGACGTAGCGCATAAGGATAGAATCCCTGGAGTTATGGATAAGATTCTCCCAGTATTTTCTTTCGATGCGTAAATTGATTACAATAAGCGGTATAACTGATACCGCACAAATCGCCGCCCCTAGCCCAGAATATTTAATGAGCACTGCCAGTAAACTGCCAGACATAATCAATGCTCTGAAAGCATATATCAGGCAGATGATAAAATTGATCGGGCGATATCCGGCCTCTTTCTTTAGCAACTCTAGTTGTTCATAGCGTTCTTTATTGTCAAACAAGCTGAGTGAAAATGAACTGTTCATTCGTTGCATAATGCTGCCACTGAAATGGCTAGTGGCGATTTCCGTCACGTCCCCCTGCAGCAAATTCACCAGTGGCTGCATCAGTTGCATACCCAATAGCGAAAGACACCATATGCCGATGGTGATCATCAGATCGCTATTACTGGTATCAGGCGCTTGTAAACCATTAATAATTTGTCCCGTCATGAAAATATTTAGTGCCGGTATTAGACCTTGCAGGACAATAAGCGCGATTAATAAAGAAATACGTAACGGACAGGATAAGAATACATAGCGGATTGCCAAAATCACTGACTGCCTCCCTGATTGCAGATGAATCAAACAAACCCCATAGCATAATAGATGATAATGAGATTTATTTGCAGTCAGTGATCAATATTTCCTTTTACCGCTCCTGCCGCCTGCTAAGAGATGTGCTCGAGGGCATTTTTCACGATAGCCAAAGCCTTATCGAACTGCGCTTCAGGAATAGTCAGTGGATAGAGGAAGCGGATAATGTTGCCATGTTGACCACAAGTTAACAGCAGCAGGCCCTGCGCCAACGCGTGTTTCTGCACGGCCTGCGCCGCTTCGGCAGAAGGTTTGCCGCTGGCAGGATCGCTGAACTCCGCGGCCATCATGGAACCGACCCCACGCACATCGGCCAGTGCTGGACACACTTCTTGCGCCTCTTCCAGTACGGCGCGCAGTTTACCCCCCAGATGCACCGCACGTTCACACAGCTGTTCTTCGTTGATCACATCAATTACCGCGTGTGCGGCAGCGATAGAGAGAGGATTGCCCGCATAGGTACCGCCCAAGCCGCCCGGCAAGGGGCTGTCCATGATCGCCGTTTTACCCGCCACTGCCGAGAGTGGCATCCCCCCCGCCAGGCTTTTTGCCATCGTCATGAGATCGGCCTGATGCACGTAGTGCTGCATAGCAAACATTTTGCCAGTGCGGGCAAAACCACTTTGCACTTCATCCGCAATCAGTACGATACCGTGCTGATCGCAGATAGCGCGCAGCGTACTCACGAATTCGACAGGAGCGACATTAAATCCGCCCTCACCTTGCACTGGTTCAAAGATAATCGCCGCCACCTGTTGTGGATCGATATCGCACTGGAACAGCGATTCCAGCGACCGGATACTCTCCTGAACGCTGATACCGCGCGCGTCTGAGGGGTAAGCAGCATGGAAAACAGAGCCAGGGAAAGGACCAAAGCCGGTTTTGTAGGGTTTCACTTTGCCGGTCAGCGCCATCGTCATGTAAGTACGGCCATGGAAAGCACCACCGAAGGCAATGACCCCCGGCCTTCCCGTATGACAGCGGGCAATTTTGATGGCGTTCTCCACCGCTTCCGCGCCGGTAGTAAAGAATGCCGTTTTGGTTTCCCCTTGAATCGGCGTCAGCTCGTTAATCTTCTCTGCCAATCCAACATAACTTTCATAAGGCACAATTTGATAGGCCGTGTGCGTGAATTGTGCCAACTGCTTTTCAATCGCCTCTACCACTTTGGCATGGCGATGACCGGTATTTAATACTGCAATACCGGCGGCAAAATCGATATATTCCGCGCCTTCAACGTCGGTTAAAGTGGCATTGTCTGCCTGTTGCGCATAAAAATCACACATGACGCCCACACCACGTGGTGTCGCTTGCAGCCGACGCTGATTAAATTCAGAGTTTTTCATGAATAAAAACCTTCTGTTAAAACGATACGATGCCTGCCATATCTATTAATGGCATTGAAGACATCACAGGAAATTATTTTAATTGCTCATCGAGTTTCTTTGAGTCGTAATAATCACCTTGATAGGCAATTTTGCCATCTTTAACTTTGATATATGAAACACCGTGGAATTTAATCGGTTTATTGGTCGCTGGGCTACCCGCCCACTCACCGCTGTTGACGCCTGAGAAAACCCACTCGAAGGCGACAATGTCGTGGTTATATACCGGCTTTCCGACCATCTGCCATTTCAAATCCGGCACGCCATCAATAAAGGCTTTGATGACGTTCTTTTCAGCGTCACTGTTTCCTTTTACGGGTGTGCCCACTGCCGCATCATAATAGGTCACATCTTTTGCCAGATACGCCCCGGCTTTATGGGCATTATGCTGATTCCAGGCGCCCATATAATGCTGCACCACTTCCAGCGGTGTTTCACTGGCGAAACAGCTCGAAGAAACCAATAACGCCGCAACCATTGCTATTTTTTTCATCATTAATACTCGCTTTTAAGTTAAGTCACTCATTACGTGTTTAATGCGCGTGTACTCTTCTAACGAATACGCAGACAGATCTTTGCCATAGCCGGATTTTTTAAAGCCGCCATGTGGCATTTCGGCACACAGTGGAATGTGGTTGTTGATCCATACGGTGCCGAAGTCCAGTGCGCTGCTGAATTGCTGTGCGCGGCGGTGGTCGCGCGTCCAGATACTGGCAGCCAATCCGTATTCCACATCGTTAGCCATCGACAACGCTTCAGACTCGGAGGCAAAGGTCTGGATGGTCATCACCGGCCCAAATACCTCGTGTTGGATGGCTTCATCGTTCTGTTGCAGACCCGAGATAATGGTGGGTTCAAAATAGAAGCCGGGACCACTACCCGCTTTCCCTCCGGTTTCAATACGCGCGTTTGCAGGCAGACGAGCGATAAAGCCTTTCACCTGCTCCAGCTGGTTTTGACTATTCAGCGCACCATAGAATGCGTCTTGATCCCCCGGCTGACCAAAGCGGATGCTACGCGCTTCGTTGACGAGTTTATCGAGGAACACGGAATACAGACTCTCTTCAACCAAAATTCGCGTGGCGGCGGTGCAATCCTGCCCGGCATTAAAGAAGCCTGCCGCGCAGATGGTTTTCACCGCTTTGTCGATATCGGCATCACCAAACACGATAACCGGGGCTTTACCGCCCAACTCAAGGTGCGCTTTGGTCAGATTGGCCGCAGCGGATGCCGCCACTTGCATTCCGGCACGAACAGAACCAGTGATCGATACCAGCGAAGCATCGCCGTGCGACACCACCAGTGAACCCGTCGCTGCTTTTCCCAGCACCACATTGATCGCACCCGCCGGGAAAAAGGGTGCTGCCAACTCAGCGAGCAAGAGCGTACTGAGTGGTGTGGTATCACTGGGTTTCAGTACCACGGTGTTGCCCGCTGCCAGCGCTGGGGCGATCTTCCACACCGCCATCATGAACGGGTAGTTCCACGGTGTGACCTGACCGACAATCCCTAGTGGCTCACGTCGAATGGTCGAGTTAAATCCCGCCAGGTATTCACCTGAAGCTTTTCCTTCCTGACAGCGCGCAGCGCCAGCAAAGAAACGAATCGCATCACAGGATGCCGCAATCTCTTCCTGACGAATGAAGTGCTTTAGCTGCCCTGTTTCTTCACTCTGGATTTCGACGATGCGATCGCAGTGTTGTTCAATTGCCTCCGCCAAATGCAACAATGCACGCTGGCGTTCACTCGGTGTGCTCTGTTTCCAGATTTGAAAAGCGTCTTTGGCTGCAGCATAAGCCGCGTTGACGTCATCTTGATTGGCCAGTGGTGAAAGTGCATAGACTTCACCATTCACCGGGCTAACCAGTTCAAAAGTCTCACTGCCAGAACCCTCAAAGAAGGCTCCATTGATAAAGTGTTTTATCTTACGCATGCGACAGGCTCCTTTAATCATATAACATATTAGGTTTTATCATTATGATCACAATTCAGGCAACGTTTGTTTCACATTAATTTGATTGCACTCGCATAATTGGCATGCAAATCCTCAGCAAAAGCCTGTTTATCCAGTTGTTTAATTAAGCGACTGATTACACAGATTTTTTGCCATGCTGGATTGGGATGTGATAAGGCAACTCATTGTTTCCAATGTGGATGTTTTATGTTATGAATGTGCAACCTCCCTTCCCGACACAAATAAGAAATCACGAGGAATATGATTACTCATGCAGTGATTTTCTCCCCTATTGGGCAGTCCAGCCGTTCCGATCAGATCGTGCAGCGACTGGCGAATGCCATCGTTTCAGGATTACTCGAAGCGAATGAGCAACTGCCTAATGAAGCGGATTTAGCCCGTATGATGGGCGTTTCACACATCACAATTCGCGAAGCACTGAATACGTTGCGCGCTAATGGCCTGGTGTATACGGTACGCGGGCGCAATGGCGGCAGTTTCGTCGCCAACAGCATTGATAAACAGGCTTCGTCACAGCACCCGTTCAATATGATCAGCACTGAATATCTGTCTGATTTAGGGGAATGGCACAGTGCGATTTTCTGCCATGCGGCGAAACTGGCTGCAACCCGCATGACCGCCAATGACATCACTACCCTGACCCAGTTCGTTGACACGCTGGAACAGGCCACCACGGCAGAAATGCGCAGTCAGGCGGATATGCGTTGTCTGTTAACGATTGCGGCAAACTCACAATCGGCCAGAATTGCCAGTCAGGAACTGATTATTCAATCTGAGTGGGCATCACTGGTCACACTTTTATATAAATCAGATGTTGCTCATCACACCTCCGTCGATATTTATCGCAAGTTATTGACCGCCTTTCTTGGGCATGATGAACTGGCTGCGGTCAATCTGGCGAGTGAATTGATTAACGAATTAACCTCAAGGTTGATCGAATATAAAATAAGCTTTAAAGAGATGATGTGAGGAGAAAACCGTGAGCGAAGTCAGTCACCACACGCGAATCGTTAATACCTTAGAAGATCTGTTCGCCGCGGTAACCATGTCGACTAAAGATCTCTCGGCCAGTATTAACCATACTTTAGCCGAGATTCCCGTCGCCGGTATTGCCTCTGATAAACAGCGCGAAAGTAGCTTGCGTAAAAGCCTTTATCCCGCGATTGAAAAAATTTTACTGGACAGCCAATACTGTTCAGGAGCGGGGTTTGCCAGCCATCTGGCAACCGAAAACCTCGCGCAACCATACTGGTTTCTGGAGTGGTGGTTTAAAAACCCCAAGAGCAACCAGCAATCTTGTTTAGACCTTGATCAGGCAACACAGCAACGGTTAGATTTCAGTACGTTTGAGTGGTTTAAAAATACGCCAGATGCCGAAGACGTTTATTTACACGGACCTTATGTCGATTATGTCTGTACGTCTGCGTATACCATTACGGCGGCGTCGCCTGTACTGATTGACGGAAATATGGTCGGCGTGGCAGCGGTGGACATATTAGTAAGTCGCATAGAAGAGGCGTTATTGCCGATAGTTAAACAGACCAGTAGTAAAGTGATCATTACTAATAATGATAATCGGGTGATATTCTCCAGCCATCTTAAATATCGCACCGGTTCATTGGTCAATATTGATGCGACCTGTCAAACTACGCAAAACAATTTCTGCAAAATCACTTTTCTGTAAATCCCTGCCGCATGATGCGGCAGGGTCACGATTAAAACGAAATCATTTTTCCCGGTGCCAGTTTGGCGGTGATGCCGAGTAACGTTTTCGCCAAAGGAATAGCCACTGGCGCCAGTTTTCGTCCAATCATGAGCGGTGTGTGTTTTATTGCGGTCAGCATTGAGAAATCACTGTTGGCCTTAACGATATCATCTCGAATCGCTTTGCCAATTCGTACCGTTTGCGCAATGCCGTGTCCGCTCCAGCCATGCACGGAGTAAATTTTGCCGCTCTTCCCGCCTTTACGGCAGTCGGTAGCGCCATTTAGCGTTAAATCCGTGGTGCCGCTCCAGGCAAAATCGAGCTGCAGTTCTTCATGTTCAGGAAACACAGCGCGAAGCCGCGAGGTGAGGTAATCCACCGTGCGGGTATCATCCCAGCGCATGCCGGTCCCTTGCCCGCCAAACAGCAAACGCTCATTGCGAACCGGGCGGTAATAATCGATTTGCAACTGCGTGTCATAGACGGGCTTGCCTGTCGGGAGCAAGGTTTTCGTCCCGCCAGCCACCGGCGATGTCACGCCAACATAGGTATAAAACGGTATGGTGGTGGCGTTGTTTTCATTGAGTAAAGTGTGCGTAGCATCATGAACCGCAATGACCACGCCCTTGGTGGCAGTGATCATCCCTGTTGCCGTATGGACATGGGTAACGCCGCCGAACTCCTCAATACGGATCACTTCACTTTGCTCGTGAACCTGTCCGCCATTCATCACAAAGCCGTATATCAGCCCACGATTAAGCGCCAGTGAATGAATCTGGCCGCCCAGATCATCCAGAACACCGCCGTAGTAGGCTTCCGATCTGATGTGTTCTTGCAGCTCGTATCCTCCTAACACGGCGACATGATTGTCTCCCAGAAAACGGCGCGCATCGGCAGCCTGCACCAGCGCATTCATGTGGCCTGGGTGCACCGCAGCCGTGATATGACCGCGCTGGCGGTCGAGGTCGAGATGGTATCGGCTGGCAATATCATCTATCAGCGACATCGCTTCGGTCGAGGTGAAGTGCCATAAACGTCGCGCTTCATCCGTACTGAGGTTATCCAGCATCGATTCCGCCTCCCAACGCGCCAGTCCGGGAGTGAGTTGTCCTCCGTTTCGCCCTGACGCGCCAGAACCAATCGCATTCTTCTCCAGAAGCACGGTTTCAATGCCCGCTTCAGCCAAATGCAACGCAGTGGATGCCCCAAGAAGTCCGCCGCCAATGACTACGAATTCACACACTTTCTCTCCCCCTAACGGAGAAAAATGCATCCATGGCGCAAGCGTCGACTCGTAGTAATTGGCCGGATTTCCCGGATCGATATTCTCTGTTTCATCACACTGTCTCACCCAGTTCCAGTCACCATTGATGGCTGTTTGACTGGGTTGGGTAAATTTCGCATCACGCATTAATTCCGGTTTAATTAAATCCATCTGTCTGTTCATACGTTATTCTCGGTCAGTTAATCACACCACAGGTCAATTCACTGTGAGTTTCACTTCATTCACTACTCAGAAATCATCACTTCACGTTGGGTAATACTGCAGTAAATAATCCAGCTAATCCCTAATACCGCCCAAATCGATCCCAACAGAAAGGCATCATGATCAAGATTGACCCACATCATCGCGACGCATGCCAATCCACACAGCGGCAGCAACACATTATTAAACAGGTCATTGAATCCGGTGACTTGCTTATCCATAAAGGCAAACTTCACGATAACGGAAAGATTCACAGCACTGAATGCCACCAGCGCGCCAAAGCTAATTAACGAGACGGCCGTATCGAGATCAAAGAATATCGAACTGAGCGAAATAAAACCGGTTAATAATACGCAATAGAGCGGATTCCGGGTTTTCGGGTGAATATAGCCCAATACCGGTGCTGTCACTGGATTGTTCTTACCCATGATATGCAGCAACCGTGCGGCGCTGGCGTGTGAAGCCAAGGCTGACGCGACCGTATTTAGTAATATCCCCATCAGGAAGAGTGTCTGGAATAAACGACCACCAACGTATAAAACAATCTCTGGCATCGCTTCCATGGGATTTTTAAACATGGCGTTATCGGGATAATAGAGTTGAATAAACCATGCGGCGAGGAAGAAAATAGCACCGCCGCACAGTGCGGTATAAAACACCGCTTTAGGAATGACGCTTTCTGGCTTGTCAGTCTCATCCGACAGCGTGGTGACTGCATCAAAGCCTAAAAATGAGAAACACAGGACGGCTGCACCGCTAATGAGAGGCAAAATGCTGGCATTTCCGTTGAACAACGGTGTCACTGTCAACACGCGTCCGCTGCCATACGCGCTACTTAAATCGTGCACCACCAGGTAAACAAACACCCCCATTAAAATCACTGGCATGCCGACAAACAGGAAATTGACGTTTGCCAGAATTTTAATGTTGCAGCAGTTGATATAGGTAATCAGCGTGGTGAACGCCAGAATGGATAACCACGGTGGAATTTCAGGCAGCAGTGTTTGCAGGTAGATACCCGCTAATAACGAATTGATCATCGGCAGGAAGATATAATCCAACAGTGATGACCAACCCACCAGAAAACCAATGTTATTGCCGCAGACATTTTTTGCGTAGGTATAAGCCGAACCTGCGCAAGGATATAATTTCACCATGCGTCCGTAACTGACAGCGGTAAATAGTACGGCTGCCAGTGCAAGTAAATATGCCAACGGCACACGGCCTTCGGTTAATTTAGATACAATACCGAACGTATCAAATACCGTCATCGGTGTCATATAGGCGATGCCAATGATAATAACTTGCCAGATGGAAAGCTTTGTCTTGGTTCTTGAATTCAGGTTCATGGTTATTCCCATTCAATATTTCAGACACGCCGCTCCCTTCCCATGGCACCGGCGATGGAGTGTAAGCTGTATTGCAAAGCGGAGATGTGGGTGAGACTTCCCTCACCCAGTGTGATTACTCTTTGATAGCGCTCAGATCGTAATGCGGTTCATGACTTTTTTGACTGTAAGGGCGCGCAATAAACATATATAACGCCCCTGATGCCACAACAATAAACAGACCAATTAACACAATCCATTTATCGACAAATCTGCCCTCTCCAGGTTGCACCAACAGATAGATACCGCATAAACCATAAATCAGCGCCAGGATATTCACCCAGATCCCCCAACGACCAATGCTCCATTCTCCTTGAGGTTTCCAACCCTGCAGACGTTTACGCAAAGCAGCCAGCACCACCATCTGGAAGGAAATATAGATACCCACCACAGCAAAAGCAGTAATTCGTGCGAGGTTATCGGGTTGATAGTAAACCCAGATACACACCAGTAATGGCAAGGCACAGCTGACAATCATGGCGTTATCTGGCACATCGTGCTTTGAAATCTTCGCCATCCAACTGCTGCCTGGCAGCATTTTGTCCCGCGAGAAAGAGAACAGCAGACGGCTCAACGCGGCTTGCAGCGACAGAATGCAGGAGAGCATGGCAATCACCGCAACCACAATGAAGATCTTCTCACCCATCGGGCCAAGAGCATTATTCAAAATTTCAGGGATAGGATTCTGTATTTTTCCCGACACAATATCGTGCAGATTTGGATACGATAACAGGTAGCCCAGTACAGAAATCACCGCTGAGATCGCACCAAAAACAATACTTAAAATCATCGCAACCGGGATTTTACGGCTGGCATTCTGCACCTCTTCAGCCACGTTCCCACAGGCTTCAAAACCAAAGAACATGAACAGCCCTAACAAGGATGCCGACATAAACGCGGAGGTATAACCGCCGCTGGCACTTACGCCCATGGAGTCAAAAATCACGCTGATCGGCTGCATACGATGGAACAGCAGGAGATAAATGCCGAGTGCAATAACGCTGACAATTTCACACCAGAAGCCAATACGGGCCACACGCGCCAGGTTTTTGGTGCCCGACAGGTTAATCGCCATCATCATTAATAGCAGCACAACCGAGGTCATCAACAAGTTGATCGCGGTTTGTTCATAGCCTAATAGCGAGGCAACAAAGGTTGAACTGTATTCGGCAATCGAGGTAATGGTGACCACCAGCGCCCAAAGATAGATCCAAGCGGCAATCCAGGCATATTTTTTGCCCCAGAGAATACGCGACCATGGGTATAACCCTCCGGTGATCGGGTATTGTGAGGCGACCTCACCAAAGACCATCGCCACCAACAACTGGCCACCTGCGGCAATCAAAATCCACCAGATAGAAGGTGGGCCTGCCAGCGTCATGGCTAAGGCAAACAGAGAATAGACGGCGGTAAGGGGGGATAAATAGGTGAATCCTAGCGAGAAGTTAGACATCAAACCGATCGATCGCTTGAACTTTCGCTCTTCTTGCCCAACGCTGTTGCGGGTATTTCCTGACGGAATAGTGCTCATCAACGCCTCCAAAACCTTAACTGTAATGTTATGTCAGTATTTATAAAACATAATATGTTATATGTATATTGTGCGATGTCACAGTTTTGTTAAATTCAATATATGTAGCTGTTATTAATGTGTTTTCTTGATGATAGGTGTTTCTTATGGCGACAGTGAGTTGATATCAGAGAAGATAAAACGTTGTAGAAGGCGTGGTTGAAAGGGAGCAGGCGGCCCTAAACCGCCCGCGTGAAGCTTATGTATCGCAGCTTAAATACCGTGCAGTTTCGCCAACAGCCACATGCGTTCCGAGGCGATGTCAGCATTTTCCAGTAATCCGGCCTGGTCAGCCAAACGGAAGGCTTCACAGTAATGGGTTAAGCTGCGGGCGCTTTGCAGGCCACCTAACAACGTAAAGTGTTGTTGATGGCCGTTCAGCCATGCGAGGAACACAATCCCTGCTTTGTAATATTGGGTGGGAGCGGAAAAGAGATGGCGTGCCAGCGGGACAGTTGGAGACAGGATTTTGTCAAAGGTCGCCCGGTCGCCCTGCGCTAGTGCATGTAGCGCGCTGGTTGCCGCCGGTGCAATGCCATCCAGAATGCCTAATAACGCGTGGGAATAACCTTGTTCATCCCCCGCGATCAGTTCGGGATAGTTGAAGTCATCCCCGGTGTACATTTTCACCGAAGCAGGCAACTGGCGACGCATCTCGATTTCGCGATCTTTATCCAGCAAAGAGATTTTAATCCCCTCGACCTTCGCCTCATTTTCTCGAATGACGGCAAGACACACCTCCATCGCAGCATGGAGAGTATTCCCCCCCCAATATCCGCGCAGCGCGGGGTCAAACATGTCTCCCAGCCAGTGCAAGATCACCGGCTCTTTTACCTGGCGCAGCAGGGTGCTATAAACTTTGATGTAATCATCCGGCCCGGTGGCAATCGCTGCCAGCGCACGACTGGCCATCAAAATGATGCGCCCACCGCAGGCTTCAATCGCCGCTATCTGCTGTTCATAGGCGGCAATCACATCCTGCAAGGTTAACCCGGTGAAATCAGTCAGATGATCAGTTCCTGCGCCGCTGGCGATCAAAGCTCCCGGATAAGCTTTTGCCTGTTCCACGCTGCGCTGGATCAGTTCCAGCCCGGTGCCCCAGTTAAGCCCCATGCCGCGCTGGGCAGTATCCATCGCTTCGGCAATGCCCAATCCCAGCGACATCAGATGACGGCGATAGGCGAGCGTGGCGTCCCAGTCAATCGCCATATCACTGTGCGGATTCTGCATGCGTTGCGGATCGGCCACCACATGTGCTGCCGCATACACTTGTCGGTTAAAGGTGGGTTTGGCTGGCAGATGCCAGTTGCGTTCGCCCTGCAATACATAGCTGTAAGGCTGCCCGTGGCGATCCAGTAAACGTACTTTATGGCTGACAGTCATGGTTCTCATCCTTCTTTCAATGTTTAGCCAGATGCCCAGACGGCATGGCGCCCTGTGCATTTTTTGCGGTAGTCACAGGCATGCGCCGCACACCCAGCAACACCACGCTGCTGCAAACAATCACCAACGCCGCCGCCAGCCACACCGGTTGCAAGCTGTAGTGCTGCGCGTAGTAGCCTGCGACAATCGGCGAGATACCGCCGGCCGCCATGCCCATATTCATGACAAATCCAATGGCTGATCCGCGCAGCGATGGCGGAACCAGTTCAGCGGTCAGTGACAGCACAATCGGGGTGATGGGATAGCCGAGAAAACCCAGCATCAATACCAGAACAATGACCAGCGGCACGGAGAGATTGAAGGACATTGCGGCCATCACTAACCCGCTGACAAAGGTGATGCTCATCAGTAAGGTGCGACGACGTTTGAAATCGCCTTTATCGCAATAGCGTCCGAGCACAAATCCACCCAGCGCACCGGTTATGCCGAGAAGGCTGGCGATAGTTCCGGCGGTGCCGATCGACAGATTTTTCACCTGCATCAGGTAGCTGGGTGCCCACAGCAACACAATCCACCAGCCCGCTAACAGTACGAAATAGAAGGCCGCCATCAGCAATACCGGAGCATGCCGGAACAAAGTTTTCAGCGGCACTCGCTCAGCAGCCTGACGCGCGATCAGCGCAGCGGGCTTACGGTCATTCTTCACTAACAGCAGATAGAGCAGAGCCACTACCATCCCCATCGCCCCCGCAACATAGAACACCACGCGCCAGCCAAAGATCGGGCCGAGCATGGCGCCCATCCAGGTGCCGAGAAAGCCGCCAATTGGATAACCCATCCAATACAACGACATTACGGTGGTCCGCTGTTTCTCACTGGTGACGTTCGCCACTTCCAGCGAGGCTGCGGGCCAGAAGATGCCTTCACCGATACCGGTCATGACGCGATAGAAGATCAGGCTGGTAAAACTTCCCGCCACGCCCGTCAGGAGCGTGGCAAGAGAGAACATCATCAGACCGAGAATGAGCACCGGCTTGCCACTTAACTTGTCGGCAATAATGCCCGCGATAAACAGAAACAGGATGAAGCCAAAAAAGAAGGAGGAGAGCAGAATGCCGCTTTCTGTTTTACCGAGACCAAAATCACCGGCGATCAAGCCAATCGCGGATGACACCGTCATGCGATCCACCGAGTACATCATGTAGCCAAGGCCGCACAGCACGGTGACCAAAATCATTTTTCGGGTATCTGTATTCATCTTTTCCTCGACAATCTCTTAGACCGACGAAAACAGCTTTTCAGCTCTGTCAGATACGGTTAACCGTGCGCCAGATGGCGAGCCTTGCAGGTCTTGAGTACATCATCCGGATCCTGAACCCACCAGTTGAGGCGGGAGAAAATCTCCACTTCATGCAACCCACGATAGCCCTGCGCTTCCACCGCCGTTCGCATCGCCCGAATATCAATCACGCCGTCGCCCATCATGCCGCGATCTTCGAGCAGATCCTGCGTTGGGCTTAACCAGTCGCAAATATGAAACGCCAGCAACCGTTTTTGGCCCGCGCGGGCGATTTCCTGATAAAACTCCGCATCCCACCAGGTGTGATAGACATCAACCGCAATGCCCAGCCCTTCATCACCCAACTCGTCGCAGAGATCGTTGGCCTGCTTTAAGGTATTGATACAGGCACGATCGGCGGCATACATCGGATGAAGCGGCTCAATAGCCAGCGGCATCCCTCCGGCACGGGCATACTCCAGCAGGGCGCTCAGCCCATCGCGCACTTGTTGTCGCGCACCGGGTAAATCCCGCGATCCTGGCGGTAATCCGCCCACCACCAGCACCAGGCATTGCGCCCCCAACTCCAGGGCTTCATCCACGGCTCGCTGGTTATCGCTCAAGGTCGCCTGACGTGCCTGCTGATCGATGCCAGGGAACATACCGCCCCGACAGTAGCCACTGACGGCCAGATCGTGATGACGGATCAGCCGTGCGGCTTCTCGCAGCCCAAGCTTTGCGACCTGGTCACGCCACGGTGAGATGCCACGAATCTCATGGCGGGCGCAGCCTTCAATGATTTGGCGTAAATCCCACTGCTGGCGTACGGTGGCGGTGTTCAAAGACAATTGATGCGGATCGGGTTGGCTCATCTTCTTCTCCTCAGCGTTCCAGCGATGGCACATCAACCCAGCGACGCTCTTTCCAGCTTTTCAGTGCCAGATCGACCAACTGCAGCCCTTTCGCACCTTCCAGCAGATCCCAGCGATACTCACCCTCTCCCCAAACGTGGCGCAGAAACAGTTCCCACTGCACTTTGAATGCATTGTCATAGACTTGAGTGTCGGGCACGCTTGCCCAGTCATCGAAGAAGTTGTGTGTTTGACGGATGTCAGGATTCCACACCGGTTTCGGCGTATTAACACCCGACTGAGTGAAACAGTCGCTGAGCCCAGCCACCGCCGAACCTTTCACCCCATCGACCTGGAATGTCACCAAATCATCGCGGCGCACACGCACACACCATGAGCTATTGATCTGCACAATCGCGCCATTATGAAGCTCGAATGTGGCGTAGACCGCATCGTCCGCAGTGGCAACGTAAGGTTGTTGCTGCTCATCCCAGCGCTGCGGAATGTGCGTCGCTCCGATGCAGCTCAGGCTTTTGATCTCGCCAAACAGATTGTCGATGACATAGCGCCAGTGACAGATCATATCGAGGATGATGCCGCCGCCATCTTCACTGCGGTAGTTCCAGGAGGGACGTTGGGCGGGTTGCTGGTCGCCCTCAAACACCCAGTAACCAAACTCACCGCGCACTGACAACACGTGGCCAAAAAAGCCCGCCTCATTGAGCAGACGTAGTTTTTGTAATCCGGGAAGCCAGAGCTTGTCTTGCACCACGCCGTGACAAACGCCCTTTTCACGCGCGTAATGGTACAGGTCCAACGCATCATCCAGTCCCATCGCCACGGGTTTTTCCGAATAAACATGTTTGCCTTTGCTGATGGCTTTTTTCAGCAGCGCCGGGCGCGCCTGGGTGGTGGCCGCATCAAAGAAGATGATGTCATGTGGATTGTTAAGCGCCTCATCAATGTTGGTGCCCCAGCGCTCAATGCCATACTCACGCGCCAGCGCCGCGATTTTTTCCGCATTACGCCCAATGAGAATCGGATCTGGCATCAGGCGGTCGCCATTAGCCAGCGCGACTCCGCCCTGCTGACGAATCTGCACGATAGAACGGATGAGATGCTGGTTTTTGCCCATTCGCCCGGTCACGCCGTGCATGATGATGCCTACTGGAATCTGCGCCATGAATACACCTCAAAGTAGTTTGTGATGGAAGTAACACGCTCAACATCTGTTTTCACCGTTCAACTCACGTTGATTCATAATCAATCAACTAACTGGTTGATGACTTCACTATAGAGTTCAAAAATCAGCCTGACTTTGATCGGTTTCACATAACCAACTAGTTAGTTGAAAATCTTTCGCCCTTGTTTTATGCGCAAAAAGAGGCACTATAATGCTCAGAAAAACAGTGATGTGTGGGGATTCTGCTTTGGTTGATCGCGTGGCTAGCAATATTGATGAGGTGACGGATAAGCAGGTGCGGATACTGATGGCCGCCCGCGCCGAGTTCGCTGAGAAGGGATTTGACGGTGCTCGCGTTGACAGCATTGCCGAACGCGCCCACGCCAATAAACAGCTGATTTACTACTACTTCACCAATAAAGATATCCTGTTCACCAAAGTGCTTGAAGAAGCCTATCGAGATATCCGTGAGCAGGAAGCGGCGTTAAATCTTGATCATCTGCCTGCCGATCAGGCCATCCTGCAACTGGTGGAGTTTACCTGGCAGTACTATCTTAAGAACCCGGAATTTATCCGCCTGCTGAACAGTGAAAATCAGCTCAAAGCGCGTCATCTGAAAGAGTCTGATGTCACCGTGCAAATTAACCAGAGTTGGAGCAGCATCACGCAACAACTGCTGGCGCGTGGCCGAACAGAAGGCTGCGTTCGTGAAGATATTGATGTGATGCAACTCAACATCAATATCTCGGCGCTGGGTTTCTTTTACCTGATTAACCAGTCCACCCTCTCCATCATCTACCAGCAAGATCTCAGTGCCAAAGCAGCGCTCGATGAGCGCCTGCGCGTGATGAAAGAGTGTATTGCGGCGTGGATAAGGCCCTGACTTCGGCTTACTGTGCCAGCCAGCCGCCGTCCATATTCCAGGCGGCGCCGCGTACCTGCGCACCGCCTTCGCTACAGAGAAACAGCACCAGCGCCCCGAGCTGTTCCGGCGTCACAAACGCCTGAGCAGGCTGTTTCTCTGACAACAGGGCAAGCCGTGCCGCTTCAGGCTCTTCACCTGCTGCAATGCGCTTATCAATCTGCTGCTGCACCAGCGGTGTCAGCACCCAGCCCGGACAGATGGCATTGCAGGTGATTGGCGATGTGGCGTTTTCCAGCGCAATCACTTTCGTCAAACCCACCACACCATGTTTTGCCGCGACATAAGCGGCTTTCTCTTTCGATGCCACCAGGCCATGCACCGAGGCAATATTTATGATGCGCCCCCAACCGCGCGCCTGCATGCCCGGCAACACCGCACGGCTGGTGTGGAACACCGAGGACAGGTTAATCGCGATGATCGCATCCCATTTTTCCACCGGGAATCGCTCAACCGGTGCGGTGTATTGAATCCCGGCATTGTTCACCAAAATATCCACCGCACCATAACGCGATTCCGCCCACGCGATCATCGCCGAAATTTGCTCGGGATTGGACATATCCGCATCGTGGTAATCCACTTCAGCGCCAGTTGCAGCAATAAGCGCTTTGGCCTGATCCACATCACCAAAACCGTTAAGGATCACCGTTGCACCTTGCAGCGCCAACTGTTCGGCAATCCCCAAACCAATACCGCTGGTTGAACCGGTCACCAGCGCGACTTTTCCCGTTAACTGCATCGAATTATCCTCCTTTAGACAATGCCGGTGAGGTAAAACACCCCAATCACAAACAGCACTGCCAGACTTTTAATGATGGTGATGGCGAAGATACCACCATAGGCCTCTTTGTGGCTCAACCCGGTAATAGCTAACAGCGTGATCACGGCGCCGTTGTGCGGCAGCGTATCCATACCGCCGCTGGCCATCGCGGCGACACGATGCAGCACTTCCATCGGGATGCCAGTGGCCTGGGCCGCCTGTACAAAGTGTTCGGCCATCGCGGCCAGCGCGATACTCATGCCGCCCGATGCTGAACCAGTGATCCCGGCCAGTACTGTGATGCTGATCGCCTCATTCAGTAGCGGATTGGGAATCGCTTGCAACACGCCGGAGAGCACCACAAATCCTGGCAGCGCGGCGATCACCGCACCAAAACCATATTCGGAAGCGGTGTTCATCGCGGCCAGCAGCGCGCCCGCCACGGCTGTGCGGCTCCCTTCAGCCAGACGCCCGCGTATGTTGCGCCAGCCGAAGATCAGCACCACCAAAATGCCGCTCAGTAATGCTGCCTGCACCGCCCATATCGCGGTGGTTTTCTTGATATCTGTCACGATAGGAATAGGATTCCCCGGCAAAGTCACGCTGCTTTGCGCGCCGTACCATGATGGGATCCAGTAAGTGAAGAGAAGATTCAGCACTCCCACCAGAATCAGCGGCAGAATAGCAACCAGCGGGTGCGGTAAATGCACATCTTCTGCCGTTTCTGGCTCATTCTTTAAGTTGATGCCGTAAGGTTCATTGTTTGCCTGCGCCCGGCGGCGTTGACGATCCAGCCACAGCAGGCCAATGACAATAATGAACAGCGAGCCGATCAACCCCAGCCATGGCGCCGCCCAGGCGTTGGTGCCAAAGAAACTGCCGGGAATGATGTTCTGAATTTGTGGCGTACCGGGCAATGCGTCCATGGTGAAGGAGAATGCACCCAATGCCACCGTCGCCGGGATCAACCGTTTGGGGATATTGCTTTGACGGAACAGTTCCGCGGCAAACGGATACACAGCAAAGGCCACCACAAACAGCGAGACACCGCCGTAGGTCAGGAGCGCACACACCAGCACAATCACCGGGATCGCGTGACGACGCCCTAAGAGTGCAATCGCTGCTGTGACGATGGAACGCGAGAAACCCGACAGTTCAATCAGCTTGCCAAAGATGGCCCCGAGCAGAAAGACCGGGAAGTAGAGCTTCACAAAGCCCACCATCTTCTCCATAAACAAACCGCTGAACACCGGCGCGACGGCTGCCGGTTCGGTTAACAGCACTGCTAATAGCGCAGCGATCGGGGCGAATAAAATTACGCTATAGCCGCGATAGGCAGCTAACATCAGCAATCCGAGCGCAGCGAGGGCAATAACGACACTCATGTTGCTTCCTTATTATTTTATTGATGTTTTACCTGATGCGCATAAATGCGCACCCTACGATGTAGGGTCGCCATTAATGGCGACCAACGTAATTAGCGCCTGTTTAACGGCGTTCAATCGTTAACGCAACGCCCATTCCGCCGCCGACGCAGAGCGTGGCTAACCCGCGCTGCAGCTGGCGTTGCTCAAGCGCATGCAGCAGCGTGACCAGAATGCGGCAACCGGATGCACCAATCGGATGGCCAAGCGCAATCGCACCGCCATTGACGTTGACGCGCTCGGATTGCCAGTGCAGCGCTTTCCCCACTGCCAGTGCCTGGGCAGCAAAAGCTTCATTTGCCTCGATCAAATCCACTTGATCCAGCGTCCATCCCGCCTGTTTGAGCGCTTTTTGCGTGGCAGCAACCGGGCCGATACCCATCACCGCAGGGTCCACCCCCGCGATACCGCACCCCGTCAAACGCGCCATGACCGGCAACCCCAGCGCCGCGGCGCGCTGTGCCGACATCAGCATCACTGCCGCCGCGCCGTCGTTGAGACTGGAAGCATTGCCTGCGGTAACACTCCCCTCTTTTTTGAATGCGGGATGCAAACGCGCCAACCGTTCTGCGGAACTGTCCGCACGCGGCTGCTCATCTTCACTGATCACCTTCACTTCACTTTTGGCTTGTGGCACCTCGAGCGCAGTGATCTCTGCGCGAAAGCGCCCTTGCTGCTGTGCCGCTACCGCCTTTTGTTGCGACCGTAAAGCAAAGGCATCCTGGTCTTCACGACTGATGTGATACTCATCCGCCAGATTCTCAGCGGTGATCCCCATGTGGTAATCGTTAAAGGCATCCCACAGCCCATCATGAATCACGCTGTCAACTAACTGGCTGTGGCCAAAACGACAGCCACCGCGTGCATCGGGCAGCAAATAGGGCGACTGGCTCATGCTCTCTTGACCACCAGCAATGATGATGTCGGCTGCGCCACTCTGTATCGCTTGTGCCGCCTGCATCACCGCTTTCAGCCCCGATCCGCACACCATATTTAGCGTGGTGGCGGGTACGCTATAGGGCACACCGGCCGCGACAGCAGCCTGGCGCGCCGGGTTTTGCCCACAACCCGCGGTCAACACTTGTCCCATGATCACTTCATCTATCTGCGCGGGATCGACCTGGGTTTGCGCCAACAGCGCGGCGATCACCTTTTGCCCCAACTCAGCGGCGGAAAGCATCGCCAGCGCGCCATGAAAGCGACCAATCGGTGTGCGGGTCGCCGCAACAATCACGCACTCATTCATAGCGCCTCCGGGTTTTGCTGGGTAAAGACCATTTCACACACATCATCCGCCACGCGCAGTGCTCCGGCCGTTTTGACGCGAATCTCTTCGATGGTCACACCCGGCGCGTATTCACGCAGCACAAAGGCACCGTCTTCAATTTCCAGCCAGGCAAGTTCGGTGATCACTCTGCGGATACAACCGACGCCGGTAAGCGGCAAGGTACACTTGCTAAGCAACTTCAATTCACCGTGCTTTGAAGCGTGCGTCATCATTACGATGATGTTCTCGGCCCCGGCGACCAAATCCATTGCTCCGCCCATGCCTTTCACCATTTTTCCAGGGATCATCCACGATGCGATGCTGCCTTGGGTATCGACTTCCAGCGCTCCCAACACGGTGAGGTCAACGTGGCCACCGCGAATCATGGCGAAGGATTGCGCGGAGTCGAAAATCGCTGCCCCTTTGCGTGCCGTCACGGTTTGTTTGCCTGCGTTGATCATGTCGGCATCCAACTCCGCTTCGGTGGGAAAAGCCCCCATGCCGAGCAACCCGTTTTCTGACTGCATCATCACGTCCATGCCCTTGGGTACGTAGTTGGCGACCAGTGTCGGCATGCCAATGCCGAGGTTGACGTAATCACCATCACGCAACTCCTGAGCCACACGTTGCGCCATCTGTTCACGCGTCAGCATCGGTGCCTCCTGCTCTTAAGGTGCGCTGTTCGATACGTTTCTCGAAATTGCCTTGAATGACGCGATCGACATAGATGCCCGGCGTATGAATGGCCGCCGGATCGAGCTCACCGGGTGCGACAATCTCCTCCACTTCCACCACCGTGACGCGCGCGGCCATCGCCATCAATGGATTGAAATTCTGTGCCGTGTGGCGATAGATAACATTGCCGTACCAGTCCGCCTTCCAGCCTTTGACGATGGCAAAATCACCGCGAATCGCCTGCTCCAGAATGTAATGGCGTCCGTCAAACTCTCTCACTTCTTTGCCTTCTGCTACGGGGGTACCGTAACCGGTGGCGGTATAAAACGCGGGAATACCCGCCCCGCCCGCCCGGACTTTTTCGGCCAGCGTACCCTGAGGCGTCAGGATGACTTCCAACTCACCACTCAGCATCTGCTGCTCAAACAGCGCGTTTTCACCCACGTAAGAGGCGATCATGGTTTTGATTTGCTGGTTTTCCAGCAGTAAGCCGAGGCCAAATCCATCTACACCACAGTTATTCGACACCACCGTCAGCCCCTTCACGCCCTGCTGGCGAATGTGGGCGATAAGGTTTTCTGGAATGCCGCACAGGCCAAACCCCCCTGCCAGTACCGTCATATTGTCTTCTAACCCCGCCAGCGCTTGCTGATAGCTGGTGACGCGTTTATCTAAACCTGCCATTGCCGTGCTTCTCCTGAATTCGCCGGATAAAGCCATCCTCACGTCACAGAAATGATTTGTTAATTTTGTTTTTATGCACTTTTCATTTACTTTTTTTATTAATGGGTTGTTAATCGTTGTTTTACATAAAGTTAACAAATTAAAAAATGAAAATGACTATCAAGCAGTTACGCGCGTTTTTAGCGGTGGCTCACACTTTAAACTTCGCTCAGGCCAGTGAGCGACTGGCAATTTCACAACCTGCCTTGAGCCTGGCGATCAGTGGACTGGAAGGCGCTTTGGGGGGGCCGTTGTTCATGCGCACCACCCGTCATGTGTCGCTCACACCGGAAGGCGAGATCTTTTTTCCCATGGCACGGCGACTGCTGGCGGATTGGGAAAATGCCGAAGAGGCGATGCACCTGCGCTTTACGTTGCAACTTGGGAAAGTGTCGATAGCCGCCATGCCTTCTTTCGCAGGCAACTTACTGCCCGCTGTGCTGAAGGCATTTCGTCAACGCTATCCCGGCGTCAACATTGCAGTGCATGACGTGATCAACGAAACGGTGTTGGAAATGGTGCAAGAAGGACGTGTGGAGATGGGCGTGGCGTTCGAGCCTGAGCTTGCCGATTCACTGCATTTCACGCCGTTGGGCAGCGATCGCTTTGTCGCCTTGGTCCCCGCTGAAAGTCCGTTGGCACATAAGTCCCAGCTAAGCTGGCGTGAATTACTGCAACTGGATTTCATTACTTTGCAACGCCCCTCGGCGGTGAGACTGTTACTGGAACAGTCTCTGGCGCAGGCGGGAAAACGTTTGGATGTGGCCTATGAAAGCCATCAATTGGTCACAGTAGGCAAAATGGTGGCCAGCGGCCTGGGTGCCAGCGCAGTGCCGGCGCTTTGCATTCAGCAGATGCGCGAACTGGGCGCGGTGTGTGTGCCATTGGTGGCGCCCACCATCGAACGCCGCGTCGGCATTCTGCGTTTGAAACAACACCACTTATCCCACGCGGCAGCGGCGCTGGCGCAGACGATGAGCGATGAATGCCGTTGGCCAGATTCATAAGGATGTAGTTTCAATCATTATTAAACGAACAATAGTCATAACCCTATCTGGGAAAAATAATCCATGCTGAATTGAACATTTAAGATGAACAAATCATTAAGCGGTTTATTTATAAAACGTCTTAATATCATCATTAAATGATTATCACTGCTTCCACTTACATCGAATTTGGTTAATAAACCTAATATAACAGCGC
>NZ_BBOC01000065.1:0-28752 GCF_001485335.1 Type-D symbiont of Plautia stali
AAGGCCGCTATTTCTTACCGTATTTCGCTTCCAGCGTGGCAAACCATGGCGCGACGAAATCGTTGTTCTCACCCCAGCCTGGAATAATCTTGTTCAACGATGCCACGTTGACCGCACCTTGCTGGCTGCTCAGCAGCTGCTGCGAAATGGAAGAGGCTTTGAATTCGTAGCTGGCCGGTGTGGCCTCGCCCGCAATCTTATTCGCGACCAAACGCATATTCACAGCGCCGATGGTTTTCGGATCGACAGCCACTGTCTGCACCCACGGGCTGTTCTTCTCGTGCATCAACTGCAGGTCCTGGTTAGACACGTCGATACTGTAGATCTTGATCTCCGTACGACCATTCTCCTGCAGCGCTTTATACGCGCCCTGACTGAAAGCATCCCAGGATGCCCAAATCGCATCGATCTTGCCTTCCGGGTATTTCGCCAGAATTGCGCCAACCTTGTTGGCGGTATCACCCTGCACATCGGTAGAAACAGCGCCAATGGATTCCAGCTGATGAATGCCTGGATTCTCTTTCAGCAGTTTCTCATACACCACCTGGCGGCGTTCTTGCGGCGGGAAGCCCGCAACCCACAGCTTGATGATGTTGGCTTTGCCATGAAAATCACTGATCAACTGACCCAGAGACGCCTGAGCCAGTGAAGCATCATCTTGCGCCGTCACGGTGACGCCGTTTACTGGCGTATCAACCGGAGTATCAAACACTGACAGTTTAATACCGGCATCGACGATGCGTTTCACCAACGCGGTTGAGTAGGGCTCTTTACCGTGCGACAGAATGATGCCGTCATATTTCTGGCTGATCGCCTGGGCAACGAAATCCTGGAAACGCGCGTCATCACCGTTGCTCAGGAAGGTGCTGACTTTAAAGCCCAACTGGCGACCTTGCTGAATGGCTCCGGCCACAAACTGCGTGGTGTTATCGTCAGAACCCAGGTTACGGATGATAGCGATGCGCACCGGGCCTTCATGATTGGCAATCACGGCAGGCACAGGTGCAACGGTGTCAGCAAAGGCGACGCTGGCGTTCAGCAGGCTTACCGCCAGCAGCGAAAGGGTGATTTTTTCATTATGATCTCTTTCTCAGTAAACGCGCCTTAGCGGCGCTGAATGTAGGTAATGGCCAGGGCCAGAGCCAGCACCAGCCCTTTGATAATGTCCATGGCGTAGTAAGGCACGGACAGCATAACCAGCCCGTTTTGCAACACGCCGAGGATCACCGCGCCGACCAAGGTACCCAGCGCGTTAGGTTTGCCGGAACCGGCCAGCGAGAAGCCGATCCATGCCGCGGCAACGGCATCCATCAGGTAGCCGCTACCTGCATTTACCTGTGAGGAACCAATACGTGATGCCAGCAAAATGCCGCCCACACTCGCCAGCAAAGACGAAATCACATAGGCCAGCACGCGATAGCGTGTGGTGCGAATCCCAGACAGGCGTGCCGCTTCTGGATTGCCGCCCAGTGCGTACATGCGGCGTCCGTGTTTGGTCAGCGACAGCGCCAACTGCGCAACCAGCGTCACCACCAGCATGATGATCACGATGGTCGGCACCTGACCGAGCAAACCAAATGCCGCTGGGATAGTGCCTTCAGCCATGTCACCGCTCGGCATCACCATATTTTCGGTAATCGAGCCACCAAAGCTGTAGGTCATCGCCACGCCTTGAATCACAAACAGCGTGGCCAGTGTGGCCAGCATGTCGGGAATGCGCAGAATCACGATCAGGAAGCTGTTGAACAGCCCCACCAGGGTACACAACAGCAGTGTGATGATGATGGCTTCCGTGGTGCCAAAGCCGTGCCAGACAAACAGGGAAATCACCAGCGCATTCGCCAGTGACGCCGTGGATCCAACAGACAAGTCGAAGCCGCCAATGGTCAGCGAAATCGAGACGCCAATCGCGATCACCGTGACGATGGCAATCGAACGCAGAATGTTGATGATGTTGGTGGGCTCAAGGAAGCTGTCTGACGCCAGGCCAAAGCCGGCGATCAGCAGCACCACCGTGAGCAACATGCCCCACTTGTAGAGAAAATCGAATAATTTATGACGCAGAGAAAGCTGCGGGTTCAGGGATAGTTCTTTGCTGCTCACGCAGGGGTTCCTCCGGTAGAATAAAGCAATAGCGTCTCTTCTGTGGCCTGACTGCCCTCCATCTCTGCCACAATGCGCCCATCCCAGAGCACACAAATACGGTCACACAGCCCAACCAGTTCGGAAAACTCGCCCGAAGCATAAATGATGCCTTTGCCTTCGCGCGCTAAGCCGTCAATCAGGGTGAACAGGTCGGTTTTGGCTTTGATATCCACGCCTTTGGTTGGCTCATCAAAAATCAGCACATCAGCGTTATTGCGCAACCATTTGCCGATCGCCACTTTCTGCTGGTTACCGCCTGACAGGCGACGCAGCGTCTGCGCGGGGCCGGTGGTGCGCACATTGAGGCGCTGAATCACCTCTTCGGCCCAACGCCATGCCTTGCGATGGCCGAACAGGCTCCAGCGTGAAAAACTGTTATCGGCGGTCACGCTCAGGTTCATCGCCACCGGCTCGTCAATAAAGATGCCCTCTTTGCGGCGCTCTTCTGGCACCAGCGCCATGCGGTTTTCCACGGAGTCATGTGGTGAGCGTGGCCGCCACGGTTTGCCGTGCAGCTCGCCTTTCTCTACCCGGCTTTTGCTGGCACCAAACAGCGCTTTGCAGAGTTCGGTTTTTCCTGCACCCGCCAGGCCGGCAATACCAAGAATTTCTCCTTTGCGCAGATGCAGTGAGATATCGGCCAGCAGCTGATCATCATGCAAACCTTCCACCGACAGCAGCACAGGTTGCTGGCTGCGTTCCCGGCGCGGTGGGTAAACATCGGTGAGTTGATGTCCCAGCATTTTCTCGACGATCTGTTCACCGCTGAGCGCTGCCATTGGGCTGCTTTCAATCAGTCGGCCATCACGCAACACGGTTAAACGATCGCAAATCGCTTTCAGCTCGTGGATGCGGTGGGAAATAAACACCACGCCAATGCCGTTGTTTTGCAGGCGGCGCACCACTTTAAACAGGCGCTCGCTCTCATGCTGATCCAGCGGCGCGGTGGGTTCATCCAGAATAAGGAAGCGGCAGTGGTGGGAGAGGGCGCGCGCCAGCAAGATTTGCTGCTTCTCCGCCAGTGAGCAGCGCTCAACCAAACGGTTAACGTCGATATTGACTTCAAGCTGTTCAAGTAGCGCACGCGCCTGGCGGCGAATCTCCCGCCAGCTGTAAGCGTGGCCCGGTTCTGCCAACTGATCGAGCAGGATGTTTTCCGCCACGCTGAGCTGTGGCACCAGCGCCACATCCACTTCCTGCTGTACGAGGTGAATGCCGAGCTTTTTGGCATCACGCGGCGAGCGAATTGAAACCGGCGCGTCATCAAGCAAAATCTCGCCAGTGTAATGATTGTGCGCACCAGCCAGCACTGCCATCAGCGTGGATTTACCTGCACCGTTGGCGCCGGTTAGCGCATGCACCGAGCCGCCTTCAGTAAGAAAATCGACCTGGGTCAACGCGGCAAATCCGCCAAACGCGATGGAGATATTACGCATCTCCAGGCGGTTAATCGCACTCATTGAGTCAGGCCTTTAATAGAGGTAGTGGGTCGCATTTTTTCTGAAGCCATAACGCGGGGCAACAAACGAAAGCGCATAAGCTAGCACGAAATCTTATTAGCCATCCAGACATCTGGACATAACGGCGTCTAAAACTGACGATAAGGTAAGAGGTGGTGAAATAGGGTGGTTGTAAAGGTAATTTGTAGAGGAATATGCTGTGATCTCCGGACGGCCCGTATGCCACCGCTACAGATAGTTTGCTGCAATTTGTAGGGGAGTCCCTGGCTATCAGCATAAAAAACCAGGCCTTAGCCTGGTTCTGAATCGTCGCGGCGGCCTTCAGGCCGCCCGAAAGCGCAAACTTACGCCTTTTCTGGCACCACATTCAGCAGCGCGGTCAGCAGTTTCCAGTACAGACCCACGCTCTCAATGTGCACTTGCTCATCAGGCGAGTGCGGCCCGGTGATGGTCGGCCCAATCGATACCATATCCATGTTTGGATAAGGCTTCTTGAACAGACCACACTCCAGACCGGCGTGAATCACCTGAATGTTTGGCGTTTTGCCAAACAGCGCTTCGTAGGTTTTACGCGTCAGCGCCATCACTGGCGAATCGGCATCAGGCTGCCAGCCCGGATAGCCGCCTTTCGGTGCGGTTTTCGCGCCAGCCAACTGGCCCAACGAGGTCAGGGTTTCAACCACCCAGTCTTTGCCGGTATCGATCAGTGAACGAATCAGGCAAATGATTTCGGCGTTGTTCTGATCCATGGTCACTACACCAACGTTCAGTGAGGTTTCCACCACACCTTTAGCCACGTCAGAGTTGCGAATCACGCCGTTCGGGGTGCTGTTCAGCAGGTTAATGAAGCGATCGCGGCTGTCAGTGGTCAGTGCCTGGCCCTGATGCGCTAATGGCTCGGTAACGAGTGCAATGTTCTTCTCTTTAATACCCAGCTCATTCAGCAGCGTGGCCTGGAAATGGGCCGCAGCCGATTTCAGCGCATCCACTTTGTGGCTGTCGATCGCCAGGGTCGCGAAGGCTTCACGCGGAATAGCATTGCGCAGCGTACCGCCGGTGAATTCAATCAGACGCACGTCCAGTTCTTGCGCATGAACCGCAAAGAAGCGCGCTAACAGTTTGTTGGCATTGCCCAGACCGTGATGAATGTCTGCGCCGGAATGTCCGCCTTTCAAACCCTTCAGGGTTAATTTCAGGGTTTCAAAGCCCGCCGGAACGACCTCACGGCTCAGTGGCAGGGTAGTGATGAAATCGATACCCCCGGCACAACCCATGTAGATCTCACCCTCTTCTTCCGAATCGGTGTTGATCAGGATATCTGCCTGCAACCAGTTTGGCTGGAGACCAAAAGCCCCGTCCATGCCGGACTCTTCGGTCATGGTCAGCAGCACTTCCAGTGGACCGTGCGTCAGGCTGCTATCAGCCAGTACCGCCAGCGCCGAAGCCATACCAATACCGTTGTCGGCACCCAAGGTGGTGCCGCGCGCTTTCACCCACTCGCCATCAACATAAGGTTGAATCGGATCTTTGGTGAAGTCGTGCACCGTATCGTTGTTTTTCTGCGGCACCATATCAAGGTGAGCCTGCAGCGCGACCGGGGTACGCTTTTCCATACCGGCGGTGGCGGGTTTACGAATCAGGATATTGCCGACCTGATCGCGCTCAACCCAAAAGCCTTGCTCTTTTGCCCAGCTAACAACGTGTTCAGCCAGCGCTTCTTCATGGTAAGAAGGATGCGGGATGGAGCAAATTTTAGCGAAAATATCCCACAGCGGTTGGGGGGAAAGTTGCGACAATTCAGACACAACGCGTCTCCTGTGTCAGCGTGGCGGACATACCGCTCGCACGCGGGGTTCCAGTGAAAGATCGCCGTCAGCACATCTGACGTGATGTGGCTGAGAATATCACTGTTTTTCACCGGGTGCGTACTTGCCTGCGCTAAAATCCTGCATCCAATGCGACAGATGCTGGTTTTTAACGCGTCAGATCCTTATAATCTCGCGCAACCTTTTCCCCCTTGCCTATTTTTAAACCAACATTGTTGGTCGGGATTTCTTTTATGAGCGAAAAATACGTCGTCACCTGGGACATGTTGCAGATCCATGCCCGTAAACTGGCCCAGCGCCTGCTTCCTGTGGAACAGTGGAAAGGTATCATCGCGGTGAGCCGTGGTGGTCTGGTTCCGGCATCGCTGCTGGCACGTGAACTGGGTATTCGCTACGTCGATACCGTGTGCATCTCAAGCTATGACCACGATCATCAGCGCGAAATGAAAGTGCTGAAGCGTGCGGAAGGCGATGGTGAAGGCTTCATCGTGATCGATGATTTGGTCGATACCGGCGGTACTGCACAAGCCATCCGCGATATGTATCCAAAAGCGCGTTTCTGTACCATTTTCGCGAAACCTGCGGGTCGTGCACTGGTGGACGACTATATTGTCGATATTCCCCAGAACACCTGGATCGAGCAGCCTTGGGACATGGGCGTGGTGTACATTCCGCCAATCGTCAAAAGCTAATTGATGCATCGCAAACAACGCCCGGTTATGCCGGGCGTTGTGCTTTCTACGCCTCGCACCCATCTTGCGGGTGCAGTACACTCTTAGGCATTGATGCGACTATCGCGGGAGAATGGCTAAGATGTCGGATAAAAACCTCAGCGAAGAGCTTTTTAAGCCCCGCTTTAAACACCCTGAAACCTCCTCACTGGTGCATCGCCAGCATCATCACACGATGCAGGTGCACAGTGCCCTTGAAGGCGATACTCAGCGCTGCTGGTATCGTATGCTCAACAAACTGTTGTGGACGTGGCGTGGCCTGACTCCACAAGAGATCAGTGAAGTGCTGGCTCGTATTGCCATCTGCGATCTTGAACACACGGATGATACACAGTTGGACACGGTGATTGGCTATCGCAGCGGCAACTGGAATTACGAATGGTCGAAGCAGGCCGCCTTGTGGCAACAGCTTGCCATGCAGAATGAAAATCACGACGAAGCAGGCCAGCAGTGGCTTCACGCCTCAAACCTCTACAGCATCGCCGCTTATCCTTATATAAAGGGCGATGAACTGGCAGACCAGGCGCAGGTGCTGGCGAACAGAGCCTACGAAGAAGCCACAAAACGTTTGCCAGGCGAGCTTAAAGCGCTCACCTTTCAGATTGCTGGCGGCAGTCCGGTGACGGGGTTCCTGCATATGCCGGCCCAGGCCGAAGCGCCGTATCCTACCGTGCTGCTGTGTGGTGGCCTGGATTCACTGCAAAGCGACCATTATCGCCTGTTCCATGACTACCTCGCCCCGCGCGGTATTGCCATGCTGACACTGGATATGCCTTCGGTTGGGTTCAGCAGTAAATGGACGCTGAATCAGGACACCAGTCAGGTGCATCAACATGTGCTGCGAGAGCTGAGTAACGTCCCGTGGATCGATCACACCCGTGTCGCGCTGTTTGGTTATCGTTTGGAGCCAATGTGGCCACGCGACTCGCCTATCTGGAAGTACCGCGTCTGCGCGCAGTGGCAACGCTCGGCGCGATGGTGCATAACGTGTTTGTCGATACACAGCGTCAGCAGCAGTTGCCGGATATGTACATGGATATGCTGGCCAGTCGTCTGGGTATGTCCTCCGCTTCTGACAGCAATTTGCGCATTGAGCTCAATCGCTATTCGCTGAAAGTGCAGGGGCTGTTAGGGCGCCGTACGCCTACGCCGATGCTGGCTGCCTACTGGCCAGATGATCTGTTTAGCCCTGAGGAAGAGGCTCAGTTGATTGCTAACTCCTCCGCGCAGGGCAAGGTGTTGGCGATCCCGACCAAGCCGGTGTTCTCCAGTTTCGAGAAGGCGCTGAATCAAATTTGTGACTGGCTGGCAAAACAATTGGGTGTCTGACTGGCAAAAAGCGCGTTCTCTGCTACAACTTATATCCGGGAAAGTTTGCGTTGCGCGCGAAATGAGGGCAACGAGAGCCAATTTACGGTTATTTGAGGGAGAATTAGCATGACGTTACCGAGTGGTCACCCCCGTAGTCGCCTGCTTAAGCGCTTCACCGAATTGGGGCCGTATATCCGTGAAGGAAAATGTGAAGAGACCCGCTTCTTTTTTGATTGTCTGGCAGCCTGTGTCAACGTGAAGCCTGCACCAGAAAGTCGGGAATTCTGGGGCTGGTGGATGAATCTGGAGGCGCAAGAAGATCACTTCACGTACGAATATCACTTTGGTCTGTTTGATAAAGACGGAGACTGGAGCGTGGCGGCGATTAAGGGCAAAGAGAACAACGAGAAAGTGGAAAGTACCTTGCGTAATTTCCATGAGCGCCTGAAAGCTGTGTTAAATGATCAAAAGCTGGATCTCAAGCCCGCGGCCGGATTTAAAGAAGAGCCCGTGAAGTTGAGTGCCTGATTGACGGCATCTATTCTTGTAGTGTCGCCATTTATGGCGACCACTCATAAAAAAGAGCCGGTGATGAGCCGGCTCTTTTTTTATAGACACATTGAGGGTAACGCTAACAACTTAGAACTGGTAAGTCAGACCAACAGCAACGATATCGTCGTTGTTCAGACCCAGTTTGTTGTTGTCGTCCAGCTGGTTGATTTTGTAATCAACGAAGGTAGACATGTTTTTGTTGAAGTAGTAAGTCGCGCCAACGTCGATGTATTTAACCAGATCCGCGTCGCCGATACCGTTTTCCATATCTTTGCCTTTGGTCTGCACGTAGCCGATAGACGGACGCAGGCCGAAGTCGAACTGATACTGTGCAACCAATTCAATGTTCTGTGCTTTGTTAGCTGCACCAGAAATTGAAGCACCCTGATAGGTTCCGCTGAACGGGGTCATGTTGCGGGTTTCAGTGTAGATAGCGGCCAGGTAAACGCTGTTGGCGTCATACTTCAGACCTGCACCCCATGAATCCGCTTTATCACCGCCGCCATAAACGCGGTTTTTCTGCGCCAGAGTGGTGTTAGAAGAGGTAATTGCCGTCATCAGGCTCACACCGGTATCACCGATGGTGTAACCCAGAGATGCGCCGTAACCGTCGCCGTTCTGGCGAGTACCGTCAGTGGCAGTACCACGGGCGTTAGCGGTTTTGTCATCGTTTTTGCCCTGGTATTGCAGCGCGAAGCGCAGGCCATCAACCAGACCAAAGAAGTTGCTGTTGCGGTAAGTCGCCACACCGGTAGTACGCTGCGTCATGAAGTTATCAGAACGCGCAGTACCGTCACCACCAAACTCTGGGAATACGTCAGTCCATGCTTCTACGTCGTACAGCACGCCGTAGTTACGACCATAGTCGAATGAACCGTACTGACCGAATTTCAGACCCGCAAAGCCCAGACGGGTTTTGTTGCCTGCGTTCGCGTCAGAACCTTCAGAGTTGTTGACGTTGTACTGATATTCCCACTGGCCGTAGCCGGTCATCAGATCGTTGATCTGAGTCTGACCTTTGAAGCCGATACGAACGTAAGATTTGTCACCGTTGTTGGAATCCGCATCGCTGAAGTAGTGCTCAGCTTTAACGCGGCCGTAGAAGTCCAGTTTGTTACCGTCTTTGTTATAAACTTCTGCGGCGTGTGCAGCGGAGGTCAGTGCCAACGCAGAAACGACTAATGCCAGTGTGCTCTTCTTCATTTGCTATCAATCCCAATGAGTAAAATTTGTTGTACCCTTGAAAGGGTTTGTAAAACACGGGACGTTTTACCGTTTGGCGATGAAAGTTTTATGACAGTTTTTCTGATTTCTTGTTAATTGCGAACTTTTGGTCTACTGCATTGTCAGGGGATTTTTGTGCTTTTCCCCTTGCTGCTGTTGGCTTCCTCGCTGACTCCTGATAAAACGTCCCTTCGCAGAATTTTTTCTTACATGGCAGGAAAATATGAGTGGCAGTCAGACCCTAGTGGTCAAGTTGGGTACCAGCGTCCTCACCGGCGGTTCACGTCGGCTGAATCGGGCGCACATGGTGGAGCTGGTTCGTCAGTGTGCGCAACTGCACGCGGCGGGTCATCGTATCGTTATCGTCACCTCTGGCGCGATTGCCGCTGGACGCGAACACCTGGGTTACCCCGAACTGCCGCCTACCATCGCCTCAAAGCAGCTGCTGGCTGCGGTGGGGCAGAGCCGTTTGATTCAACTGTGGGAACAGCTGTTCTCCATTTACGGCATTCATATCGGGCAGATGCTGCTGACGCGCGCCGATATGGAAGACCGTGAACGCTTCCTTTACGCGCGTGACATGCTGCGTGCGCTGCTCGACAACCATATTGTTCCGGTGATCAACGAGAACGATGCCGTTGCCACCGCTGAAATCAAAGTGGGCGATAACGACAACCTGTCCGCACTGGCGGCGATGCTCGGTGGCGCAGATAAACTGCTGCTGCTGACCGATCAGCAGGGCTTGTTCACCGCCGATCCTCGCACCAATCCGGAAGCCGAGCTGATCAGCGATGTGCATCAGATTGATGACGCGCTGCGTACGCTCGCTGGAGGCAGCGTTTCGGGTCTGGGCACCGGTGGCATGGCCACGAAATTGCAGGCCGCCGATGTTGCCTGTCGCGCGGGTATTGACGTGATCATCGCCGCAGGCAGCCGCCCGGATGTAATCAGCGATGTGCTGTACGGCAAGCCGGTGGGCACCCGTTTTCACGCGCAGCAGTCGCCGCTGGAAAACCGCAAGCGCTGGATCTTCGGTGCACCGCCAGCCGGTGAAATCACCATTGATGATGGCGCGCTGGCAGCGGTGCTGGAGCGTGGCAGTTCGCTGCTGCCGAAAGGCATCCGTGAAGTGCAGGGTAACTTCTCTCGTGGTGAAGTGATCCGCATTCGTAGCTTGCAGGGCCGCGATATTGCACACGGCGTCACCCGCTACAACAGCGATGCGATGCGCATGATTGCAGGTCATCATAGCCAGGAAATTGGCGATATTCTGGGTTACGAATACGGCCCGGTTGCGGTACACCGCGACGACATGATCGTCAGTTAAGGAGCGGATGATGTTAGAAGAAATGGGTAAAGCGGCGCGTGCAGCGTCGTACAAACTGGCGGAACTCTCTACCGAACAAAAAAATCAGGTGCTGCTGACCATTGCCGATCGTCTGGAAGCGGAAAGCGCTGACATTCTGGCGGCGAACGAGCAGGACCTGGCCGATGCACGCCAAAACGGCATGAGTGCCGCCTTGCTGGATCGCCTGACGCTGAATCCTCAGCGTTTGAAAGGCATCGCGGATGACGTGCGCAAGGTGTGCCGTCTTGCCGATCCGGTTGGCCAGTTGATCGATGGCGGCATGCTGGACAGCGGTCTACGTATTGAACGCCGCCGTGTGCCGCTGGGCGTGATTGGCGTGATTTACGAAGCGCGTCCTAATGTTACTGTTGATGTGGCTTCCCTGTGCCTGAAAACCGGCAACGCAGCGATTCTGCGCGGCGGCAAAGAGACTTACCGCACTAACGCAGCTACGGTGCGTGTGATCCAAAACGCATTGACTCAGCATGGTTTACCGGCTGGCGCCGTGCAGGCAATTGAGAACCCGGATCGTGAGCTGGTCAATCAACTGCTTAAGCTCGATCGTTACGTCGATATGCTGATCCCACGTGGTGGCGCGGGCCTGCACAAGCTGTGCCGTGAAAACTCGACCATCCCGGTGATCACCGGCGGTATTGGCGTGTGCCATCTCTATCTCGATGAAACCATGGAGACAGAACCGGCGCTGGACGTGATCGTTAACGCCAAGAAACAGCGCCCAAGTGCCTGTAACTCGCTGGAGACGCTACTGATCCACCGTGATCAAGCCGAGCGTTTTATTCCTGCGTTCCTGCAACGTATGGCGCAGGAAAACATTCCGCTGCACGGTGATGAGAACGTATTGGCGCTGCTGCAGAGCGGTCCTGCCAGCGTGGTTGCCGTGAAAGCGGAGGATTACGACGATGAGTGGTTATCCAACGATCTCAACGTCAAGCTAGTCGCCGATCTTGACGAGGCAGTGGCGCATATTCGCGAGCACGGTACACAGCACTCTGACGGCATCCTGACGCGCAGCATTGGCAATGCTAACCGCTTCGTTAACCAGGTCGATTCCTCTGCGGTCTACGTTAACGCCAGCACCCGTTTCACCGACGGCGGTCAGTTTGGCCTGGGCGCGGAAGTGGCGGTCAGCACCCAAAAACTGCATGCGCGCGGTCCGATGGGGCTGGAAGCGCTGACAACCTATAAGTGGATTGGCTGGGGCGACGATACGTTGCGCGGCTAATTTTCGCTCCTGCATCACAATGGGCACCCTTGATGGGTGCCTTTTTTTTGGCTTTCGATCCAGTTATTTCCAGAGCTTTTTGATTTAATTCTGTCATTTATGGCGCGTCAGCGTCTTTTCGCCCATTTTTTCCTGTAGGCGCTGGTCTTAGCGCCACAGAACATTCCTGAAAACCCCTGTCAGAACAAGCTGTCGGGCATTCATTACTGGTTTCCATCGAGCCGAAGGGGATAATGATCATCCAGCTTCATTGATAAAAGCGATTGGGTAGTAAACCAGCGGTAATATAAAATGAACTGGTAGCAAAAACGAAAATAACATTCAGTCTTTTACTGATGGCAGATTATTAACTGATGGTTAAAAAAGAGAGTACGAGACAAGCTTTTACTGCCAGGCTGATTGCCGCGTGTGACAGCGCGGGAATTGTCGGACATGGACGAAACAAACAGGTTGCGCAAGCACTGCAGCAAAGGGGATGCAGGATCTCAACACCGGGGGTCTGGAAATGGTTTAACGCCCAATCGATTCCAGATGACAGTAATTTGCTGGCACTTAGCCAGCTGCTGGGCGTGCGCGTAGAGTGGTTGCAATTTGGCATGGAGAAACCCTCCGCGTTGATTGACCCGCCCGCGAGACGGGATACAAAACCGATATTTCGTGTTGAGAGTCTGGATATTGGGCAGCGTAGCGCCCAAGGCATCGCTGCGCGTGATGAACTGGTCGAAACCATTCAAGCGATTGAGTATGGTCTGGATGAAGCGCGCGTGCTGTTTAACGGTCGGGCTGCGGAGTACATCCGGCTGATCGCCCTGAACAATGATTCGATGGCGGGAACCTTCGCGCCACGCGACCAGCTGTTTGTCGATATCAGCGTGCAGCGCTTTGATGGTGATGGCATTTACCTGTTCACACTGGACAATCAACTCTATCTCAAACGACTGCAGCTGCAGCACAAAAAGGTGGCGGTGATCTCAGATAACAAGCGTTATGAAACCTGGTATCTCACGCTGGATGAAGCGGCAACACTGCAAGTGATTGCGCGTGTCATCATGAGCCAGGCGCGTGATTACCAGATTTTAGGTTAGAGCCATTAGCGCGAAATCAGCCAAAAAAATATTCTGGCTGAAATCATAAATTTAACTGATGGTAAATAAAAAATTAACTGTTGGTATTTGCCAATGCATTAGAACATGTTAATAATTTGACCATGGAAAGACGAGATCACTGCTCCCGGATGAGCCCGCTCTTAAACAATTGAGGCGCTGCACAAGCGCGATACCGACCACCCAAAGTCAGTGGATTTTGGGATGGGGTGGATACGCACTTTGTAGCGTCGTCAGTTCTCCTCTGACTTCACTCTCCTCTGCTTATACCTGGCCGCGAATGCAGCCGGGCTGGCTGATGGTGAGTGCTTGCAGCGGTTCAACGGACGCATCGGCCGATGCCGACATGCCGTGCCAGTCACCCCATCGCCAAAGACTCATTCACAGGAGGAGTTATGGCGATTATCCAGTATGGCAAGTCAGTCTTCACCGGGAACGCGCGCACTCGCCGTCACCGACGCCGCCAGTCCCTCAGCCGTCTCAAACGCAGTATCGACAGCGCTTTAGGTTTTGAACCTGATAACGTCACCTTGCGCAGTGCCGAACGTATCTGTCAGCGCCAGACGCACTCACGTGCTGACAATGCCGTGATGGCCCCCACCCGCACTCAACCCGAGAGCGCCAGCTTCGATAACTGCTGTTTGCCCCACGTTCATCTTTATGCCGTGCGTTAACCCTTCCCAGTTTTAAGCGGAACACTTTGGTGTTGCTCACTCTTTAGCCTTGCTTGAGCGTCACGCCGGGTTAGCGTTGCGCTGTAGTGGCTAACCGATCAGCAAACTTTATGTTTTTGGATTTTTTGCGCAGTGATTTTCAGACAGTTGCACCCGTCAAAGAGGAAACGCTATGAGCCAGATTATTGCCATTTTGAATTTTGAAGAGGGCTATCGTGAGGCGCCTTATCTCGATACCCAAGGATTTCCCACCGTAGCCGGCGGTATCCGTATCGGGCCGAAAGGCGCGTCACTCAGCAACTATATCTTCCAGGTACCGCGACGGGTGGGCGATGTATGGAAACAGTGCATCGTCGAAAACAAGGTGCAAGAGATGAACCAGCGGGTGCTGGTACAGCAGGCGATCAGCAAATGCAGTGATGCGCGCTGTGATGTGCTGATCAGCATGGCGTACCAAATGGGCGTCGATGGACTGGCACTGTTTCGCGGCATGCTGACCTCGATAACGCAAGGTGATTTCAACGGTGCCGCCAACGCCATGCTCGACAGCCTGTGGGCACGACAAACGCCGGGGCGCGCCCGTCGTCATGCTGAAATGATGCGCAGCGGCACCTATGACATCTATCGGGGGCTGTTATGAATGTGAAATGGATGGTGTTTGTCATCGCCGTACTGACGGCGGTGATCGTGCTGCTGCTGCTTCAGCGCTTCACCACGCTGGAGTTTGTGAAACATGCGCGGTTGTTGTTCAAAACCTGGTCCGTGTGGCTGGCATCGTTAGGCTCGATGCTCAGCGCGTGGGCGCAATCTTTTCCCTCTTCCGCTCTGGATGCCTGGAACGCGCTGCCGCAGGACATCAAAGATATTTTGCCCCACAACTATCTGGGATTGATTGGCGCCTTCATGGTGGCAATGGGGGTGCTGGCGCAGTTTGTCCGGCAGAAGAACCTGATTGAGCAGCGCAAAACCCTGGAGGAGAAACCATGACTTTTCTTACGGCAATGCTCGGGGGCAGCTGGCACTGGCTTGCTGCGCTGACGGGCGTCATTGCGGCACTGGCTGCCAGTTACTTCGGTGGCAAGAAGATTGGCAAGGTGCAGCAGCAATCCAAAGCCGCAACCGAAAGTGCGGAAAAAACCGCCGCTCAGGCGGTGGCGGTCAGTCAGCAGCAGCAACAGCTGCGCGAGGAGGCCAAACGTGTGGAAACCAGCAACCTTAATCTTGATGACGCTGCTGCTCGTGACAAGCTGCAGCACTCGAAATACAACCAACCCTGAATCCCCCGTCGTTATCGACTCCGCTTGTACCCTGTTTTCCCCGATTTATACCCACGGCAATGACGCCCAACGCATGGACGTGCGGACCGTTCGTGCCATCAACAATCACAACGATCTCTGGGATCAGCACTGCGGCCAACAGGCGCACTGAGGCTGATTCCGCTGTTGTATTGCAAACCTGAAAAGGCCGAGGAGGCTATGATGATCGAAGTTAACTCTTATGCTGAATTGCGTACCACCACGCCCACCAAAAACGGCGATCTGGCTTTTCTGCGTCGCTATAACGCGGATTCCACCTTTCGTGGGGGCGGCGATTTCACCGGTTTTATTGGCACCACCACCGCCACGGATGATGGCGGTACGCTGGCGGTGGGTAACGGGTTCTATTGGAAGCGAGTGATTAACAATCCCTCTGATATCAACGTCTACCACTTTGGCGCGAAAGGGGATGGCTATGTCAATGATACTGATGCGGTCAATCGTATGCTGGCATGGACCAAGACTTACAGCACCAATATTGTTGACCTGCCGATTCGTTTCCCTGGCGGTAAATTTTTGATCAGTCCGATCGATATCAGCGGCACGGACAGCGCGTTCTTTGGCCTGCAAGGTGATGATGTGGAACTGGGGTCGCTGCCGCGTACCACCATCATTTCCGATAAGAGTACCAGCCCGGTGTTTAAGGTAAAGGCGCGTCGCACCTCGATTCGCGGCATCGCCTGGAACGGCCAGGCGTCGGCCGATATCACCACCAACAAAGGCACTATTACTTCAGCAATGTGCAGCAATGTGCAGCCCTTCTTCGAAAATACCTGCATCGAAGGCACCACGGTCAATATCTACTGTTTCCGCGCGCAGAATAACGGCGGTACGGTGATTAAGGTGCTGGATACGCTGGACACCAAATTTGATCAGATCTACACCATGTACACCTATGCGCGTGTATTTGATGTCGGCTGGTCAAATTCCCCCAACGGCGCATGGGATCACTCAACCGCGATTGAGATCTGCAACTGTAACTTCCAGACCGGTTATGGCGATGCCACGCTGTATATGCCGCGTTGTACGCAGGGAATTCTGCGCAATGTGTGGATTGAACATACGCGCAATCCTGGCGATCTCTCGGACGGTGGCTGGACCGTTGATACGCTGAACGTGGAGGATTGCCTGAATCCGTTCAACCTTAACAATGCCCGCGTCACCATGCGTCAGATCAACGTGCAGTCCGGCGGTAAAGTGTCAAACGATCTGGTCACCGGGAAATGGTTATCGACCTTCGAGTATGGCTACCGTCGTGACGAAAGCTACGGCAGTTTCCTGACCGGATCGCTGCGCGCGGGTTACTACAGCGGCTACAAGATCACCAACAACACCTCTACCGATAACTGGTATCGCCTTGGGCAGTTGTTCTTCCCGAACGCGAATCAGCAGTGGGTCATGGAGTTTATTGGTAAAGCCGATGCCACCCAGCCGACAGGAACCGCCGGGACGCCAGTTAACGTAGCGAGTAGCGGGAAAACCTGGATTAACCTGCAACGGCTGGAAACCGTATGGGCGGATGCCTTTCATATGGGGCAGCCCGCGATCCTGGATATCCGTTATAACCGTGTGGGCACCACCTATGCCGTGGTGTGGGTCAAGCTGAAAGCCAACAGTGGTGACACCATGCTGAACCTGAAAAACACCGGCCCGACGCGCTTTGATACCGGCTCTTGCTCACTGTTCCAGTCGGACCTGTCCGTGGTCACCGATACCACCACGCTGGGGCCGTATAAACCCGCTGCGCGCTTCGGTATGCACAACGGACTGGCAGGCATTGGTGCCAACGAGAAGGGCGTGCTGACGCTGGCTTCCGCTGCTGGTACACCCACCAATGCTGCTACGCCAACAGGCTTTGTGCTGGTTAATATCAACGGTGTCGATCGTAAACTTCCCTATTATGATTGAGGTCAAACACGTTCAGGCGAGGCTTCGGCCTCGCCTTTTTTGTTTGTCATCACCTGCTCGCCCACTACTCCTGCGCCTGTTCAAAAGTAGCGATAACGCGGTCAATATGCGCCTTCATCGCCGATCGTGCTGCTTTAGCATCGCGTTTTTCGAGGGCATTCAAAATGGTCAGGTGCTCATTTTCCGAAACGTGGGGCATATCACTTGGGGTGTAATGGGCCTGCAGCATTTTAAACATGCTGCCATAGCGATGCCCCAACAGGTGGCCGATGATAAAACCATAAGCGGGGTTGCCGCTGGCCTGAGCAATGCGGATATGAAACAGACGATCGCCGGGGTGGGTGCGTGATTGCACCTGGTTATCTTTGCAATTCTGCAAATAAGCCTCGCGTATTTGTTCCAACTCTTGCTGGCTGGCATGGCGTGCAGCCAGTGCAGCCGCCTCAGGTTCAATCAGCCGCCGCGCCTGTAGCAATGAAAAGGGCGGCAGTTCTGTGGAAAAATCCAGCTTGATGCCTAGCTCATCATCCGGTTCGTTCCATTGGTCGCGTCCGGCTTGCATCATCACCGGCTCCTGCGAACCCGATCGCGCCTTTACAATCACGCCATTACCGACTTTCACATCCACTAAGCCAATCACTTCAAGCGCAATCAGTGCCTCACGAACTGACGCCCGGCTCACCTGTAATTGTTCAGCTAAATCACGTTCAGCGGGCAGGCGGCTGCCAGGCGGAAATTCATTGTTATCAATTAGCTTAATAAGCTGGTCGGCTATCTGTCTGTAAAGCCTTGGGTTTTCCATTTTTTTTATCGGCATGCTACTGCTACCTGTGAAATAAATTAAGTGACCCGATGCACAAAAAAACCTCAACAAACTTGTCAATGTTACGTGTTTGTCAATAAAAAGTAATACGCCAGCGAGGAAGTGACCAGCGCTTTTGTTAGGCATAAACGCTAAAAACTTCGCCTTTAATGGCCTGACCATTAGATCTTTATACCAGAGAGGATGCAATGAATTTACACGGAAAACGCGTGTTAATCACCGCGGCCGGGCAGGGAATTGGTTATGCCAGCGCACGCTATTTTGCCGAGCAAGGGGCAACGGTAACAGGCAGCGATATCAACATCACCGCTCTCCAGGATCTACCTGGCGTTGCAGCTTACCGGCTGGATGTGACGGATCGCGCGGCCATCAGCGCAGCAGTGCAAGAAATCGGTCCGGTGGATGTGCTGTTTAACTGTGCAGGTGTGGTGCACAGCGGCAATCTGCTGACTTGCTCTGAGCAGGAGTGGCAATTCGCACTCGATCTTAACGTCACCGCCATGTTTCACATGATTCAGGCGTTTCTGCCTGGCATGCTGGCGCAGAAAAAAGGGTCAATTATCAATATGTCGTCAGTGGCTTCCAGCGTGAAAGGGGTGGCAAATCGCTTTGCTTACAGTGCCACTAAAGCAGCGGTGATCGGCCTGACACGCTCAGTCGCGGCGGATTTTATTGCTGATGGCATTCGTTGTAACGCCATTTGTCCCGGCACGGTGGATTCTCCCTCGCTGCGCCAGCGCATCGCGACACAGGCACAGTCTGAAGGCAAAAGCGAAGAGGCGGTGTATGCCGCTTTTGTTGCTCGTCAGCCAATTGGACGCATCGGCACGGCAGAAGAGATCGCGTATCTCGCCGCTTATCTGGCCTCGGATGCCAGCAACTACACCACCGGCACTGCACAAGTTATTGATGGCGGCTGGAGCAATTAACACAGGAGTAAGTCATGAAATTAGTTCGTGTAGGTGAAGTGGGTAAAGAACGTCCGGCAATGGTGGATGAGCAGGGTGAACTGCGCGATTTGTCGCAATACATTGATGATATTGCAGGTGAGACATTACTGCCTGCGTCACTGGAAAAGCTACGCCATCTGAACATTCTTGAGCTGCCCAAGATAGCCGGTCAGCCCCGTATTGGCGCCTGTGTGGGTCAGATTGGCAAATTTATCTGCATTGGCTTGAACTACGCTGACCACGCTGCAGAAACCGGGGCTGACATTCCGCAGGAACCGGTGGTGTTTAGCAAATGGACCAGCGCGGTAGTAGGCCCCAATGATGCGGTACGTATTCCGCGTGGTTCCGTTAAAACCGATTGGGAAGTGGAACTCGGCGTGGTGATCGGTAAAGGCGGAAGCTACATCCGGGAAGAGGATGCGCTGGCGCATGTGGCGGGCTACTGCGTGGTAAACGATGTCTCCGAGCGGGAATATCAAATCGAACGGGGCGGTACCTGGGACAAAGGCAAAGGCTGTGACACCTTCGGTCCTCTCGGCCCTTGGCTGGTCACGGCGGATGAAATCGCCGATCCCCAACAGTTAGATTTGTGGTTGGAAGTGGATGGCAAGCGCTATCAAAACGGAAATACGCGCACCATGATTTTTTCTGTCGCGTACATCATCAGTTATCTCAGCCAGTTTATGAGTCTGCAACCGGGCGACGTCATCTCCACCGGCACCCCGCCGGGCGTGGGAATGGGGCAGAAACCGCCGGTCTATTTGCGTCCCGGACAAACCATCACCCTGGGCATTGCTGGCTTGGGCGAACAGCGTCAAATCACCGAGGGTTCAGCACAATGACCAAACTGACGGCAATGCGCGTTGAAGACATTCGCTTTCCCACTTCAGCACATCTGGATGGCTCGGATGCGATGAATCCCGATCCTGATTATTCTGCCGCTTATGTGATTATTGAGACCGATAACGCCGCGATCAGCGGGCACGGTCTGACGTTCACCATCGGACGCGGCAATGAAATTTGCTGTGCCGCTATCCGCGCGCTGGAGCATTTGATCGTCGGACGCCAGCTCGAAACCATTACTGCTGATATGGGGCAATTCTGGCGCGACATCACCAGCGACAGTCAGTTGCGCTGGATTGGTCCCGACAAAGGTGCCATCCATCTTGCCACCGGCGCGGTGGTCAACGCGGTTTGGGATCTGTGGGCAAAATCGCAGGAAAAACCGCTGTGGCGACTGGTGGCGGACATGTCTCCAGAGGAACTGGTGCGCTGTATCGACTTCCGGTATCTCACCGATTGCATCACGCCGGACGAAGCGCTGACGCTCCTGACAGCGCAGGCTGCGGGCAAAGCGCAACGCATACAACAGTTAGAGCAGGAAGGTTATCCCTGCTACACCACCTCAGCGGGTTGGTTGGGCTATGACGATGACAAATTGCGTCGGCTCTGCCAGCAGGCTGTCGATGCCGGTTTCTCGCATATCAAGCTGAAAGTCGGGCGCGATCTGGAGGATGACAAACGCCGCGTCAGGATCGCACGAGAGGTGTTGGGGCCGGATCGTCAACTGATGATTGATGCCAACCAGGTGTGGGAAGTGAATGACGCGGTGGATTGGGTACAGCAACTGGCGTTCGCCAAACCCTGGTTTATTGAAGAACCGACCAGCCCGGATGATGTGGAAGGCCATCGCAAGATTCGTCAGGGAGTCGCGCCAGTTAAGGTGGCAACCGGTGAAATGTGTCAGAACCGCATTCTTTTCAAGCAATTCATCATGCGTGAAGCGATCGATGTGGTGCAGATCGATGCCTGTCGTTTAGGCGGCGTCAATGAAGTGCTGGCCGTGATGCTAATGGCGGCAAAATATCAACTGCCGGTGTGTCCACACGCCGGTGGGGTGGGGCTGTGTGAATACGTCCAACACCTGTCGATGATTGATTTCATCTGCATTGCGGGCACACATGAAGGCCGGGTGATTGAGTATGTCGATCATCTGCATGAACATTTCCTTCATCCCTGTGAGATTCGCGGAGCTGCCTACCTGCCACCACAGGCGCCGGGTTTTTCCATCGAGATGTTCCCTGCCTCGATCGATAAATACCGCTATCGCGCACAAGGAGCCTAAGAGTGCGAATCGATGCACATCAGCACTTCTGGCGATATCAGGCGCAGGATTATCCCTGGATCAGCAAGCAAATGGGGACGTTGCAGCGCGATTATCTTGCCGACGATCTGTCCCCTTTGCTGACCGGGCAGCAGTTGCAGGGATCGATCGTGGTTCAGGCGCGGCAGTGCCCACAAGAAACGACGCAATTGCTGCAATGGGCGGCTGAGTCTCAAGCCACGCAGGCGGTGGTGGGATGGATTGATATCACGGCCAGCGATCTGCATGCACAGTTGAATGCGGTGCAGCATCCGCTTCTGCGAGGATTCCGCCATCAGGTGCAGGATGAGTCGGATCCCGCAGCCTGGCTGCGACAATCCGCGGTGTCAGCAGGCATGGCACTGTTACAGCAGCAGCACTATGTGTGGGACATGCTGGTAACCTGGCGTCATCTGCCGGAATTAACCGCCTTTGCAGCCCAGCATGATAAGCACTGGCTGGTGCTCGATCATCTGGGCAAGCCAAATATCACCTCAGGCGCAAAAGTTTGGGGCGCGCAAATTGCGGAATTGGCCGCGATGCCACACGTGGTGTGCAAGCTTTCAGGCTTAGTGACGGAAGCACCCAGCGGGCAGTGGAAGAGCGCACAACTGCGTCCTTTCATTGAGGAAGCACTGGCGCGATTTGGTCCACAACGTTTGATGTTTGGGTCTGACTGGCCGGTTTGTCTGCTGGCTGCAGAATATGACGAGGTTGCCCAACTCACTCAGCAGGCCATTGGCACGTTGTCGCAGGATGAACAGGCCTGGATTTGGGGGAATACCGCTGCGCAGGTCTATCAATGCTCAGGAGAAGAACATGAATCTGTTTTTACAGGATAAGGTCATCATCGTAACGGGAGGGGGCTCGGGTATCGGTGCGGCGATCTCATCGTTACTGGCTGAAGAAGGCGCGATTCCGGTAATGGTGACCAATACCCCACCAGATGAAATCTGGTTGGCAGCATTACGCCAACGGCAGCCTCAAGCCACAACGGTCATTGTGGATCTCTGTGACGAGGAGAACTGTCGATACGCGGTGGAGACGGTTCAGCAACAGTTTGGCCGGATTGATGGTCTGGTGAATAACGCCGGGGTGAATGATGGCGTGGGCTTAGACGCTGGACGTTCTGCCTTTGTGGCTTCACTGGAGAAAAACCTGATCCACTACTATCAGATGACGCACTTCTGTCAGTCGGCGCTGGAGAGTAGCCAAGGGGCGATCGTCAACATTGCGTCAAAAACAGCGCTAAGCGGGCAGGGCGGCACCAGTGGTTACTGTGCTGCCAAGGGCGCGATTCTCTCCCTGACGCGGGAATGGGCGGTGTCGCTGCGTGCCAGTGGTGTGCGGGTGAATGCGGTGGTGCCTGCTGAAGTGATGACGCCACTGTATGAACGCTGGATTGCCACATTCCCTGAGCCAGAGCAGGCGCTCAACAATATCACGCAACGCATCCCTCTCGGCCAACGCATGACCACGCCGGAAGAGATTGCGAACACCGTAGTGTTTTTACTGTCGGCACGCGCATCCCATACAACCGGTGAGTGGCTGAGTGTGGATGGCGGCTATCTTCATCTTGACCGGGCGCTGTCATGAGCGGCGCCACGCAGTTTCATTATCTGGCGCTGGATTTGGTGGATTCGGCGGAAAAAATCGCGGAATACCAGCGGCTGCACCAGCAAATTTGGCCTGAAGTCATCACGCACTTGCGCCAGCACGGCGTGGTAAACATGGAAATCTATCGGCTGGGCAACCGCCTCTTTATGGTGATGGAGGTGCATCAACACTTTGATGCAGAGCAATTTGCCGAGGCTGCGCAGCGTAATCCTGATATTCAGCGCTGGGAGGCGTTGATGTGGCAATTTCAACAACCTACACCCTGGACACCCGCAGGTGAAAAATGGGTGGCGATGGATCGAATATTCTCTTTGCACGACCAATAAATAACAACGCTTACCCTACAGTACGCTACGAGGATATAACCATGTCTACAGAACAAGTCGGGACGCCGAATAATATCGGTGTCGGGGGCGCTATTAGCCTACGTTGGGCATTTATGCTCATTACCACGCTGTTTTTTATGTGGGGTGTGTCATATGGCCTGTTAGATGTATTAAATAAACATTTTCAGGAAACACTGCATGTGACCAAAGCCCAGTCGGGGTTATTACAGGGAGCCTATTTTGGTGCTTATTTCCTGGTAGCCATGCCCGCTGGCTATTTTATGAGCCGCCATGGTTATAAAGCCGGTATTTTGGCTGGGTTAGCTCTGTATGCCATTGGCGCTCTGCTGTTTGTACCTGCCGCAATGGTCAACAATTTCATGATGTTTTTGTTTGCGCTGTTTGTCCTGGCTTGCGGACTAGGCTGCCTTGAGACAGCCGCCAATCCCTATGCGACAGTACTTGGGGACGCGAAAGGCGCTGAACGTCGCCTGAATTTGGCGCAATCATTTAACGGCTTGGGGCAGTTTGTCGGGCCGATGATCGGCGGGACGCTATTTTTTAGCCACGCCAGCGCAGATGAGGCACAAAATACCGTCAAAATAACCTATGTGGTTATCGCCTTTGTGGTCATCGGGATTGCGCTGTTATTTAAACGCACGGCATTACCGGATATTCGCGAAGCGGAAGACACAAGTCCAAAACATGCGGGTCAATCGTTATGGCAACATAAACACTTTGTAGGTGGTGTGATTGCGCAGTTCTTTTATGTGGCCGCGCAGGTGGGTGTCGGTGCCTTCTTTATCAATTACACCACTGAACACTGGCATGGCGTCACGAATCAAAGTGCCGCTTATTTGCTGTCTGTGGGCATGGTGTGTTTCATGCTTGGGCGTTTCTTCTCAACCTGGTTGATGGGCCGAGTTTCACCTGCACTCATTCTCGCCGCGTATGCATTAATTAATATTGTGCTTTGTGCGGTGGTGATGCTGGGTATAGGGGATGTGTCCGTCGTCGCGCTGGTGGCCATCTTCTTCTTTATGTCCACCATGTTCCCGACCATATTTGCCATGGGCGTGAAGAACCTCGGTCCGGCAACCAAACAAGCCAGCTCCTTTATGATTATGGCCATTGTCGGGGGAGCGATTATGCCGTGGTTTATGGGGCGCATTTCCGATACCTCCAGCACCGCACTGGCCTATGGTCTGCCGCTGGTGTGCTTTGTCGTGGTGCTGGTTTATGCGCTGAGTCAGCGTAAGAGCTAGCGCTTTCAAATGTCATTTCTACCGCCACCTGATAGTGGCGGTTATCCTTTTTTAAAACTTTCCTGCCTTTTTGTATCCCACTGTATCTCCTCACCACACACATACATCCCGTTGCATAACCCGTTATTCTGCAAACATCACCTATACATGGGCGTGGTCTTCTATACACATCAACCGTGTCTGAGGAGACAACACCATGTTCTTATTACGCCAAACTCTGCTTGCTGCACTGGTCATCACCGCCACCAGCTCTGCCTTTGCTGCTACCCCAACTGAAGCGGAATACGCTGCCGCCTTTAATACCATTCATCAGGTTAAGGCCGGGGTGCTGAATGTTGGATATGTCGATATCGGGCCACGCGATGGTCAGGCCGTCATTCTGCTGCACGGCTGGCCGTATGACATTCAAAGCTATGCCAACGTCGCGCCGCAGTTAGCCGCCAAAGGCTATCGCGTTATCGTGCCTTATTTGCGTGGATACGGCAGCACGCGCTTCCTGTCAGATAACACGCCACGTAACGGTCAGCCTTCGGCACTGGCGGCGGATACCGTGGCGTTGATGGATGCACTGGGCATCAAACAGGCGGTATTTGCTGGCTTCGACTGGGGGGCTCGCACGGCGGACATCGTGGCGGCACTGTGGCCGGAACGTGTGAAATCGCTGGTATCCGTCAGCGGCTATCTGATCAGCAGCCAGGACGTGGGCAAGAAAGCCTTACCTCCGCAAGCAGAGTTGCAATGGTGGTATCAATTTTATTTCGCCACTGCGCGTGGTGAACAAGGTTATGCGAAAAATACTCATGATTTTGCCAAACTGATCTGGCAGCAAGCCTCACCGGGTTGGAAATTTAGTGATGCCACCTTTAACGTGAGTGCGAAAGCACTGGATAATCCAGACCAGGTCGCGGTGACCATCAGTAACTACCGCTGGCGTCTAGGCCTGGAAAAAGGTGAGCAAAAGTATGATGCTTATGAGAAAAAGCTAGCCACCTTGCCCGTGATCAGCGTGCCGACGATTACGATCGAAGGGGATAACAACGGTGCGCCGCACCCCGCGCCACCAGCGTATCGCGCGAAATTCAGCGGCAAGTATGAGCATCGTACCTTTACCGGCAATATTGGACATAACCCGCCAGCAGAAGATCCGCAGGCGTTTGTCAAAGCGGTGGAAGATGCCGCTGCGCTGTAACCGCGAATTTTTTAAGGGCCGGCACATGAGTGCCGGTCTTTTTTGCGTAGGTTGGAAACAGGAGGTTGTTTTGGAGCACATTGATCACATCCTGGTGGTAGATGATGACCGGGATATCCGTGAACTGATTACCGATTACCTGATCAAGTCAGGTTATCGCGCCACCGGCGCCGCCAATGGTAGAGAGATGCGTGCGATGTTATCGGCCAATGCCATTGATTTGGTGATCCTCGATATTATGATGCCCGGCGATGATGGGCTGACGCTGTGTCGTCAGCTACGCAGTGATACGCAGCGCAACTTACCGATTTTAATGCTCACAGCCCGCAGTGAGGATACCGATCGCATTCTCGGCCTGGAAATGGGGGCGGATGACTATCTGGTCAAACCCTTTGTCGCGCGTGAACTGCTGGCGCGCATTAAAGCAATTTTGCGCCGCACTCGCGCCTTGCCGCCTAATCTGCAAATTACCGAGGTTGGTCGTATTATCGCCTTTGGCGACTGGCAACTGGATACCTCTGCCCGGCATCTTATTGATGATGAAGGCGTGATTGTGGCACTCAGCGGAGCAGAGTATCGTCTGCTGCGCGTGTTTCTTGATCATCCACAGCGGGTATTGAACCGCGACCAACTGTTGAATTTGACCCAGGGCCGCGATGCCGAACTGTTCGAAAGATCCATTGATCTGCTGGTGAGTCGCTTGCGGCAGCGTCTGCGTGATGATGCGCGCGAGCCTGCCTACCTCAAAACGGTACGCAGCGAAGGGTATGTGCTGGCCGCACCAGTGATCATCAAAGAGACGCATGAATGAAACTGTGGCCGAGATCATTACTGACTCGTCTGCTGATCATCGTCCTGGGCGGATTATTGCTGGCGAATGCCACCACCCTGGTGAGCTTGATGGTTGAACGCATGAGCAGCGCCAAAACCGTGATGCTGGGCAACCTTGAATATGACGTCGCAACCAGCGTCGCCATTCTTGATCGTCTGCCTGCGCCTGAACGCCCCAGTTGGTTGGCAAAACTGGAGCGCGGCAATTATCGCTATCAATTATCGGCAGGCTTACCAGGGCCTTATCCCAGCAGTTGGCGTGCGCGGGATGCCGTGCGCTCGTTACAGGAGAGCCTTGGCGGGCGCTATCAAATGAGTATTCATGCGATTCCTGGGACGCGTGAGCATATTCAGGTGCACCTGACACTCCACGATGGCGCACCCTTGACGCTGGATCTGTGGCCGCGTATGCCCGCCATCGCCCGCTGGTTACCAGCAGTGCTGATCGGCCAACTGCTGCTGTTGCTGTGCTGTGCCTGGCTGGCGGTACGGCAAGTGGTGCGTCCTTTTATGCGCTTTACCCAAGCGGTCGAAGGGCTGACACCGGCATCAAACCGTGCGCAGATGATGCCTGAAAGCGGTCCCGATGAAGTGCAGCAGGCGGCACGCGCCTTTAATGCGATGCAGACGCGCATCCAGGATCATCTCAAAGAGCGCGCGCAGATTCTGGCCGCGATCTCACACGATCTGCAAACCCCCATCACGCGTATGAAACTGCGGGTGGAGATGTCAGAACAACCGGAGCTGCGCGATAAATTGCTGGGCGACCTCGATAACATGAGCCGTTTAGTGCGAGAAGGAATTGCCTACGCACGCTCATCGGAAGTGTTGGAGGAGGCGCGGCAGGTTGTGAGTCTGAATGCCTTTCTCGACAGCATTGCCTGCGACTACCAGGATATCGGCAAAGCGGTCAGCTTTACCTCCTGTCGCGGCGAGGACCGTTTTGCCGTTCGCCCGCAGGCCCTGCGCCGCATCATGACCAATCTGATCGATAACGCCCTAAAGTTTGGCAGCGAAGCGCAGATGGTGATGAACGCCCCGCAGGGGGATCAAGTCGACATTCACGTGCTGGATAATGGCCCCGGTATTCCCGAAGCGGAACTGCAGGCGGTGCTGGAGCCCTTTTACCGGGTGGAGAGCTCGCGCAATCGTCACACCGGCGGAACCGGATTGGGTCTGGCTATCGCCACGCAGCTGGTGAGCCAGATGTCTGGCGGCCTGCATTTATCCAATCGGGTTGAGGGGGGACTCGACGCACATATCACGTTAAAGCAAACCGATTTGTAGCCTTTTGTATCTGCACCGCCTGTACACATACAGACTGACAATACGGGCGGTGCCAGACACTTCGTGAACACAACAGCCTGGTTAAATGAGCGCACGTGCTAAAGCACGCAACCCATTAACCCCTGTCACGAGGTTCCCAATGACACTTCTAATTGCTTTCTGCGCAGGCATGTTGACACTGCTCAGCCCCTGTACCTTACCCGTTATTCCTTTTGTGTTCGCGAGCGTACGCGGACAAAAAGGACAGTTGCTGGCGTTATTGAGCGGCATGGTGATGATGTTTACCGCCGTGGCACTGCTGGTCACGGTGACCAGCCATTGGGTCGCCAGCGTGACCGCAGCGGGAAGGTGGATCGCACTGGCCTTTTTAGCCGTGACGGCACTGACCTTACTGTCATCGCGCCTGGCTCAGTATGTTACTCAACCCTTTGTAGCGTTAGGCAATCGCATGAATGATGCCAGCCAACGCCGACGCGGTTTAGTCGCGGCAGGGTTGGCGGGAATGGCAACGGGCATGTTGTGGGCACCCTGTGCGGGGCCAGTATTAGGCGCGATTCTCAGCCTGGAGGTGGTGGGAAAAGATCCCGTCTCGGTTGGTCTGCTACTGGTAGCCTATGGCAGCGGTGCCGCACTGATGCTGGCGCTACTGTTTGTGGCGGGGCGTGGACTGGTGATGCGATTACGGCCAGGCCTGGCACTAACCAGCCGTTTACGCCAGGTAGCAGGGGGATTGATGCTGGCTGCCGTGGTGTTGATCGCCAGCGGCGCGCAAGGGCAGTTACAAAGTGGCCCCGCGTTTGCGCAGCGTCTGGAGCAGCGGCTCAGTGAATGGGGGCCACAGCCTGCGACGAAACCCCGCCTCGAACCGGTGGTGATGCCACAAACCCGCAGTACGCTGCCCTCACTGCAAGGCGGCACCGCATGGCTGAAAGGTGTCGCTATCACCCCGGAAACGTTAAAAGGCAAAGTGGTGCTGGTGGATTTCTGGACCTACGACTGTATTAACTGTCAGCATACCTTGCCGCATGTGCGTGACTGGGCCAATAAGTATCAACCCGAGGGCTTGGTAGTGGTAGGCGTTCATACCCCGGAGTATCCGTGGGAACGCGACGAGAAAGCGGTGAGTCGTGCAATTAAACAGTGGCAACTGCCGTATACCGTGGTAGCGGATAACAACTACAGCATCTGGAATCGCTTCGGTAATCAATACTGGCCCGCCCATTATATTTTCGACGCGCACGGGCAGTTGCGATACACCGCGTTTGGTGAAGGTCAATATGCGGAACAGGAGCAGGTGATTCAGCAGTTGTTAAAAGAGGCGCGGACGTAAGGAGGGCGACATGGCTTCAGGCAATATGCCCTTTTTGACAACTCGCACTGAAGCGGATGAGCAGGCTGGGGCCGCACCGGGGCAGGCATCCGCAGCGCTGAGCTGAGCGAGTATGCCAGGAGAGCCCGCAGGACGCGGGCGAAAGGTGGT